>NZ_JABKBZ010000040.1:0-49802 GCF_013166635.1 Lentimicrobium sp. S6
AGTGTTGAAGTATTATCAGTTCCACTGGCTGGGTCATCAAAATCCCATTCCCAGCTTACGATAGCTGCTCCGCCATTGAGAGTGCTCAAGTCGGTGAAATCTACTGGTGTGCCAAGGGCCACTTCTGTATTACTGAAGTTTGATATAGGATGAGGGTTGATAAAGATAGTTTTGCTAAATGTTTCTTCGCAACCATTCTTAATAGCAGATAATTCTATCAATTGGTTTCCTGAACTTGTAAAACTATGGCTCACTACTTGTCCAACTCCTGTTTGTCCATCCTCAAAACTCCATGACCATGAATCAGGATTTAATATAGGATTTATTACATTTGCACTTAATAAAGCTTCAGAGTTATCGCATAAATTGTTAGAGATAAAGTCTAATTGGAAATCTGGAGTGATATAATAAGTTTGTTCACTTGTATCTTGGCAATTTCTGGAATCAGTGATGATTAATTGAATGGTTTTATCTCCATCTGTAGTATAATCATTACTTGGGTTCTGAGATGTTGAAACATGACCATCGCCAAAGTTCCATGACCAATTTGTTAAAGGTTGATCTACTCCAGTGCTTAGGTCTAAGAACTGAGTAGTTTCTCCAAAACAAAGTGAGTTTACATTAAAATCGGCAACTGGGCTTTGGGCAATATTGACTGTTTCGGTTAGAATATTTTTACATCCTTTTAAATCTTCTACTTCTAAAGTAATGGTAAAGTCACCAGAACTGCCATACTCATGCTTTGGATTCTGAAGGGTAGATGTGTTTTCAACTCCAGAACTGGCTTCTCCAAAATTCCAATTCCATTGGTGAATGGTGGCATCGCCATTGGTGCTAATATCAAAGAATTCTGTGAGGTTCTCTATACATGCACTATTATTATTAAAATTGGCAATAGGGTTCTCCCAAACATCAACATCTTGTGATATGGTATTTGAACAACCATAATTGTCTACAATTGTATATTCCACGGTGAACTGACCGCCATTAGAATATAAATGTTGTGGGGATGCTGAAACAGCTACATTTCCATCTCCAAAATCCCAAGACCAAGCAGCAATTGGTGCATCTCCGAGGGTTTCGGTACTTGTGAATAAGACATTATCGCCTTCACAAGGAGTAGTGAAGTTATAGCTTGCAATAGGGTTGTTATAAACGGTAACTTCTTTTACTATTGTATCATCACCATAGGCTTTGGCAACCAATTGAACTTCGTAAATTCCAGGCCCAGAGAAAGTGTGACTTGGGTTTTTAGTGGTGCTAGCATTATTGACACCGCTGGCTGGGTCCCCAAAATCCCACCACCAATTGGTGATGCTTCCATTTAATGTTGAACTTTCATCAGTAAATTGTACAAGATCACCATCGCAGCTGGCTCCCCAAGAATAATCAACTACAGGTGGAGCATAGACGTCAAGAGTTTGGTTGAAATTACTCAAACAGCCATTGGCATCTTCTAAGGATAGATTTACTGTATAGCTTCCTAATTGGTAGAAGTTATGACTAGGGTTTTGAAGGTTTGAAGTATTGTCAGGGCCACTTGTAGGGTCATTGAAATCCCAAGTCCATGTGCTTAAAGAGCCTCCTCCATTGGTATAGCTAAGGTCTGAGAAATCAACAGGATCATTTTGTGCGACTTCAGAATTACTAAACTCAGCAGTAGGAGCAGGGTTTACATTAAATGATTTTGTGATGGTTTCTTCACATCCATTTTTACTTGCATTCAGAATAACATCATGTGATCCAGCACCATTGAAGAGATATGAAGTACTTTGGCCGGTGGCAGTTTGCCCATTATCAAAACTCCATGACCAATCGTTTGGAGTAACTACGGATCCGATAACTTCGCCATTTAATGTGGAAGCAATATTGTCACAGAGCCCCAAATCAGTAATGTCAAGACTAAAGTCGGGTGTGATACTGATGGTATTGGTGATGCTTGTACTACATAGCCACTCATCAATAACTGTTAGTTCAATATTTTGATCTCCAGAATTGGTGAATATATGATTGGCAGATTCAGTTGTATAGACTCCTCCATCACCCATATCCCATGAATAACCAGAGAAATTTCCAATAGAAGTACTGGTATTATTAAAACTGATGTCTACTCCTTCGCAATAGGGAGCCTGTGGACTAAAACTAGCAATAGGGAGTGGATTGATATTGATATTTTGAGTACTTGAATTTACACAGTTGTTTTCATCTGTTACAGAAAGATTGATTGAATAATTTCCTATTGAAGAATAGGTGATACTAGGATTGGTTTCTGTTGAGGTGTTTCCATCACCGAAATCCCATGACCATGAAGTGATAGCTACTCCATCACCAGTGCTTTGGTCGCTTAGGTTAATAGGAGAGTTTAGGCAAAGCCCTTCCGATAAGAAACTAGAAGTTGGTAGTTCGTAAACTTCAACTTCAACTGTTTTACCAGCTTCACAAGTACCAAACGTACCAATTAAGTCTACTGTAAATGTTCCTGAATTAGAGAAGTTGTAATTGGTGATTTTACCATGTGTTTCGCTACCATCAGGGAACACCCATTTATAATCGTCGATAGGAAGAAAATCAGGAATGGGATCACCTTCAAAACTAGCCATTTCTCCTGCGCATAAAGGGCTGGTGGTGATTCCAACTTCAAATGTGGGACTAACAATGATATTATCTTGATTTAATTCATGTGAACAGCCATTGATATCGGTAACTGTTAAAGTGATTTCATAAATTCCAGCGACTGGATAAATATAAGTAAGATCTTCATCAGTAGAAAAATCACCATTATTAAAATCCCATAGGTAGGAATCTATTGTGCTTCCTGTAGATGGCAATGAATTATTGGTGAGTTCTACCACATTGGATTGACAAGGGTTAAGATATTCAAAAGCAGATTCGGGTCTTGGCCATACCTCAATATCAGTATTAATAATATTGGAACATCCATTATTAGTTTCCACTTCAAGAATCACATTAAATGTACCCTCAGAAGGGAAGTTGTATAAAACCTCATTTGTATTAAAAGATTGACTATCAAATTGCCATGAATAGGAATCAATGCTACTAATGGGACTAGTAGAGGTGCTAGTTAGTTTGGTTTCAACGCCAAAACAATTTTCATCCATTGTGAAATTGGCTGTTGGATTATCAAAAACTTCAATGGCTTGTATGATGTTGTCAGAGCAACCATTGGTGGTTGTTGTTGTTAAACTGATATCATAGTTTCCATAATTTGAATAGGATGGGCTTGGCGATTCTTCAGTTGAAGATGTTCCATCACCAAAATCCCAACTCCATTCATCAATGGCATCCACAAGAGAAGAGGAATTATTAATAATTGAAATGGCTTCTTCCTGACAAACATTGGATACTGTAAAATCAGCGATGGGGCTTGTGTGAACTGTGATAACTATACTTTGGGCAGGAGAGTTTCCGCAATTAATACTTTCGCTTCTGGCAAAATACTCTGATGTTTCAGTTGGAGCTGTTATCGTCAGTGTTTTGGAATTACCAATAGCGGTGCCATTAAGGTCTCCTTTATACCATATGTATTGGTCATCAATACCTTCTACTGTGAGTGTTATTTCATCTGGAATTTCATTGCTACAATATTCCGTTTGATCTGCACTGATATCAGTTGGAGGGTTTGCTGCTGGGAACACCTCTATGGTTTCTGTATGAGTATCTTCACAAGAGGCATTAGTTGAAGCTGTAAGTGAAACCGTAAATGTTCCTGTTTGTGTATAGATATGACTTGGGTTTTTAACGAAGGATGTTCCTCCATCGCCAAAATTCCAATCCCATGTTTTTGCAACTGAAGAAGAAGAATTAGTGAATGTTTGACTTACCCCTTGGCAAGTATTGGCAGCAGAAAACTGGGCCACTGGGCTAGGGTTAATGGTAACTGTTGTCATTAAAGTTGCAGAGTTGCCACAATCAGTGCCGCTTTCACTTCTAACGTAATATTTTGTTGTAGCATTAGGTGGGTTGATGGAAATGGTTTTATTATTGCCAATTGGTGAGCCTGATGTATTATTTGCATACCAAAAATAATGATCGGCATCATCAAGTCCTGTGCAGGAAAGGCTAATTTGACTTGGTGTTTCAGCAGAGCAAAATTCCATTGATGGTGTGATGCTTAATGGTGGTTTGGGAGAGGCGCCGATATTAATATCTTGCTGATGTGTTGTGCTACAAGTTCCGTTAGATACTTGCAAAGAAATGGTGTAAGTACCGCTTTGGGTATAAGTATAGCTTGGGTTTTGAAGGGTTGAAGAGTTTCCGTTACCAAAATTCCAATTCCAAGAAGTTATTGGAACACCATTGTTGTTGGATTCATCGGTGAAAGAGATGTTTACACCGTCACAAACATCTAAAGTTTCAAAATAGGATTCTGGACTTGGATCTACATGTACCGTGATGCTTTTTTCGTTGGAATTGCCACAGCTGGTTTCGCTTCGTACTAGATAGGTGGTTGTTTCGGTAGGTGCGGGAATCGTTAATATTTTACTATTTCCGATACTTGTGCCTGTATAATCATTGGCATACCAGAAATAGGTATCATCCGGGCCTGTACACTCCAAAGTTAAATCGGTGGGAGCTTCTGCACTACAATAGGTGATTTGACTTGCACTGATGCTTATAGGATCTTGAGGGCCAGATATGATTTCTATGGTTTGGTAATCTATATTATCGCAGCCATTGGCATCGGTATAGGTGTAATTAACATTATAGACACCCAAAGCAATACTTGAGTTAAACCAACCCAAACCGTTTATATTTGTTCCAGCATAAGTTCCACCGGAGGGGCTACCTTGATCAATATAGGCAATCCCAGTATTTTGACACACAGGAGGAACAGCATCAAATACTACATTGGGCAAATCATTAATGGTGATACTTGAGCTGGCTGAATTTGAACAACCCTGAGGGTCTTCATAAAAATAATCTATAGTATGACTCCCGACCCCATATGTGGCTGGGTTAAATGTTGTTTCAGGATTTCCATTATATGAGTATATTCCATTAGGAGGTGCCCCTCCTGATAAGTTTATGGTTGAAGCATCCACACATAGGGCAGGAATTCCAGGAGAATAAGTAACCACGGGAGTGGCATATCTATTGACAGTAATGGTTTTGTCGGCAGCACAATCACTGGCATCTATTATTTCATAATGTATATTTGTTATCCCACCTGCAGGGATTAAGCTGGGGTCTAAGGTATAATTCCCTCCGATTTCGCTTACTCCTAGTCCTGTAAATACTCCTCCTGCAGGACTAGCTTTGTCATTTAAAGAAATTAGACCTGTTTCCACTTCACAAAAATTATCTATATCAAGAGAAATGCTGGTTTCGTCTTTAACAATTAAAGTGGCAGTTCTGGTGGTAGGGCATTCGAAGAAATTTTCTACAGTAACACTAATTTCTCCACTAGCAGAATATTCACCAGATGTAGTAGTTGTAGAGCCATCATTCCAATCGGTGGTCCAAAAGGCAGGAATTCCTTGAGCTTTAAACTGAATGCTTTCTCCATAACAAATTTCATAGGTACTTTGTTGGTTACCATCCAGATCTGTTATGTCAAAGTCGGTTCCTTCAATAAAGATTACATTGGTATTATAGGTAGCGGTTACATCATCTAGGGTTACTTCTAAGAAATACAGACCTCCCATGTTAGCTAACATATTAGGGATGGTTGGGTTTTGTTCATTAGAGCTATATCCATTTGGTCCCGTCCAATGATAGGAGGCCCCTTCAACTGTTTCGGCCGTTAATTCTAAAGTTTCTCCAGTACATAAAGGGCCATTATTCTCTGCTTGGGTATTGATGATGGTTTCGTCTGTTTCGCCTTCTCCTCCGATTTTTTCAAAAGAAATGTTACAAGGATCATTTGAGTAATTTGTTATCACTAAAATATAATACTCACCCACAATACCATTTGGAATTACACAAGTTTCTATTGGGCCTGGGGAAAAGCTACAGTCAACAAATTTATCACTGGTTAACTCTGCTGTACATGGAGTATGAGGATCGTTAAAAGGACCCCATAAATTAAAATCAATATCGTTACCCTCATTTGAATTTGTCCCATCATTAGTCATTTGGATGATAATATCACCAGCCACGCTAATTCTCATATAATACCAGGCGGGATTTCTAACCCACCCTAGACAATCATAATTAGGGCCATCTTCACCATCTGGAGTATTAACTCCTGCAGGAAATGTAGCAGTTGTTGAAGTAGAAAATGGTTGGGATAAATAGCAAGAATCCCCTTGTGCATTTGTTGTCTTTAACAAAAAAAATAAAATAAAAAGAATACTAAAAGCAATAAGTATTTGCTTGGATAGCTTAAACGAAAAAATGGTTGCCCCCCGCATATTGTGATTGTTGGTTTGTGTACTGGTTTTACAATTTTATCAACAGTAAATTGTGAACGCTAAAGTAAATAAAATACTGTTAATAAGGTAATAATCATCAAGACCAAGAGAAAATGCAAATGGTTGTCTGATTTTAAAAAGTCGGAGCACTACATATAATGCAAATAGTAGCTAATACGTGGATTTACGGATTTTTAGGTATGGAAATTTTTATAAAGTTTTTTATGAAAAAAGCGGATTTCGATAATACGAAATCCGCTTTTGAAGAATAGTATTTGGTCCTATTTTAAACCTTGTAAAAAAAAAACTAGTTGATGACTATTTTTTTGGTTGTTATTTTATTTTGCAATTTAATTTTTGCCAAGTATATCCCTTTTGGAAGTTGTGAACTGTATTCTGAATTTCCATCCCAATTGATTTGGTTTTGGCCTTCTCTTATTTGCGATGAAATTGATTTTACTTGTTGTCCTGAACTGTTGTAAATATAGATTTCTAGATTAGAATCCTCGGTTGAAGTAATATTGAAATTCATATTTTCTGAGAATGGGTTTGGTGAAATTGATATTTCGGAATTTGAAATACTCTCATTTAGTGCCGCATTGGCTGATTTTGTTTCCTTATTTGAAACACATGGGTTTGCTGCGAACTCTGTATTCCCATATATTCCCATATTCACTCTTGAATTATTTCCATTTGATGGTTCATTATCATATGGAGAAGAAGGGTTTCCAGCATCAATACAAGGGCTACACTCATTAGATAACAATGGTGTACCAAAAGAAGAAAATGAATTTGTTTGAAGATGAAAATCATTATTCGAAGCATTCACAAAGAAAGGATCTGTGTTTATATTTTCGGTTCCTGGGAATGTAACAAGTGGATCATTATTTAATAATTGAACATCTGAATATTTTACTGTATATTCCTCTTGTGAACCATGAAGTTGCTCCGTTGCTGTTGGATTCCAAAAAATCGAGTTTTTTATGATACATTCCTCATCTTTGAAATCGTCATTCCAAATTGCATTGCCATTACCGTTTTTCCCAATATTATTATAGAATGTACAGTGGTCTAATTCAAATTTACAAGTGCTATTGATTATTGCTCCACCAAAACCATCAGCAATGTTATTTGCAAAGATAGTATGGTTAATTTTAATATTGTTTAATGGAAGTTGACTTATATCATTATCTCCCCACAAACGGAGTGCTCCACCTCCATCTTCACTATAATTATGTTCAAATTTACAATTTGAAATCAATACATTACTTCTGTAAATTCTTAATCCTGCTCCTATTCCATGGTAATTATTGTAGTTGATAATAGAGTTTTGGATTGTTAAATTGCTAGCACTGTGACAACCTATACCAGTAGTATAATTATTAGTAATTTTACAATTATTGATGAACAAATTTGCTCCAAAAAAGCGTATGCTTCCTGCGTCCTGATTAAATCTGCAAGCATCGCTAATAGTTAAACCATCAATAAGAGGTGTTGAATTATCATTATAAATACTTACAACACTATAGCAATTGTCTAAATGAGAATTTTGGTTATCAATATTCCCACTTAGGATTGTTTCATTGGCATATTGGTTTCTTTCATCAATACTGATTTCGTCACCATAAAAACCTCCATAAATAGCTATTGATTTATCTAGTCTAAATGTATTTCTTCTTGGATCCTCCATTAATTCGCCTATTGGAATTTGATTTGATTTGATCTGAGAGAATATTTCTGGTTCAAATAAGTCCAAGTGTTTCAAAAAATCTTCTTTGTTTTTTGAATACTGAGTACTTGGCTTGTATGTACCAGCAGCGATCCAAATTTGATCACCATCTTCTGCTTCATCTAGGGCTGACTGTAAATTGTCATAGGCTGAAAGCCAACCATCACCATCTTGATATTCAGGGTCTATACCAACATCCCAATTGACATGAATTACATCACATTCTGATATAACTGTTTCATAAGCTCCCATATCAACAGCAGAACAAATAATTCTATCATTACCATCTAGGTCAAATTCTGGTAGGTTTTCTACATAGTTATTTCCGGTGTTTAAAGATGGAGAATTCCCAGCAAGATGATAATCCATTGTTAACTGTGGGTCATCATCTATATTCCCAATACCTTCATAATCACCTTTTATATTAGAGTAGGTAATGTCAATATTATCTGGGTTATTTGAACCAATTTGTGGGTTCGAATCTGAACCCCATAATATTGAATTTGTTATTTTTACAGGTACTGATGGGTTATCTGAATTTATAAACATGCTATTAACATTGGCACCAGTGTTATTAAAAAAAGTACAATTGTTAACTCTGTTTTTCTTTTCATATGCCCAATAGATTCTTACATATAATCCCCCTCCATCTTGTTCTGATTCGTTTCCAACAAATAGACAATTTTCTATTCGTGCTGAGCCATGAGATGAAACAGCACCTCCTGGTCCTGTTGCTTCATTACTGTAAAATTTGCAATTTGAAACAATATATTGTGGGTAAATTTCACTTCCTGTAATTGTTGCATTTAAATCAATTGCACCACCCCATCCAATTTTTCCTGTACCAGGGTATTTGCATTTATTACCTGTAAATGTGCAATTATCTATTGTAATGGGGTTGTTTTCAGTAAGGGTAATACTGTATGCATGAATAGCCCCACCATTACCTCTAGAACTATTGTTAGTAAAGGTCGAATTTGAAATGTTTGCTTTGGATTCTTTATAAATACTAATAGCTCCACCAATGTATTCTGAATTATTATCTTCAAAAATACAATTGTTAATATTAGCATAACTAACACCATTGACTTGAATTGCGGCTCCCCAATATTCACATTTATTATTTGTGAAATAAACTTGATTTATGTAAACCGAGGACTCATTATCCATAATTATAGCTCCCCCATTCGGAATAGTTTCATTATCGATTCTTTTGGCAAAACCATCTCTAATTGTTAATCCATCAATAATCACATTCTCAGCATTATCAACTGATACTACATGATATGAGTTTAAGTTTGTATTAATCTGTCCACTGAAGATAGTTAGTGTTGGGTCAGGGGTTCTTTGGTAGGCATAGTTTTCATTTCCAATAAATCCACCTAATAACTGTACCCCTGTTATCATATTAAAACTATCTAAAGGGTCATTACTATCAATAGTTAATCCATTGTTACTTCTTAAATCAGGATAATAAGTTCCTTGAACTACCCAAATTTCATCACCACTCACTGCAGCATCTAGCGCATCTTGTAAGTGTTTGTAAGCAGTGGGCCACGAGTTGCCATCACCAATAGCTGTTAAATTACTATTAACATAAATAATACCAGCATGCCCCGAAAAGGAAGCAAATGCCATTAGAATCGAAATAAATAAGAATCTTTTGATAATTGAATGTTTCATGTTTTTATTTTAAGAAATTAATAAATATTAAATACATAGCAATATTAGAGAATTGATACGTATGTAATTGAAACAAAAATAGGAGATTAGTGTTTAATTATTAACAAGTGTTGATAACCGTTATATGAACTTTGTGTTTGACTTGATTTTATTGAGAAAACAAAAAACGGATTCTTTGGAGTAAGAATCCGCTTTTTGATGGGTTTGTTTTGTCGTATTTTGCTTGTTATGTTTTTTTGTTTGCCCCTTCCCCTAAAGGGAGCAAAAAAACCAGAGTCTGCTATATTAGAATTTGAATTTTAGATATTCTTCAGCACATCCAAAGTCAAATCCCAAAACATCTTCACCGTGTCAATTTTTATTCTTTCGTCGGGGGAGTGGGCTCCTTTAATGGTTGGACCAAATGAAATCATATCCATTTTAGGATATACTTCGCCAATTAATCCACATTCTAATCCTGCATGTATGGCCAAAACCTTTGGTTTTTTGCCAAATAGCTTTTCGTAAGATGCTGAAGTTTGAGCCAATACTTTGGATTTGGTATTTGGAGTCCAGCCAGGATATCCATCGCCATGCGCTACGTAAGCTCCTATATTTCTGAAATTGGCAGCTACCATATTGGCAATATCATCTTTCGCCGATTCTACACTAGAACGTTGGCTGGTGGTGATATAGGCAGTGTTGTCATTCATAGTAATAGAAGCCAAATTGGTAGAGGTTTCTACAAAATTAGCTATGCTCTGTGACCATGCAATAACGCCATGAGGACAAGCATAAAGTGAATTGAGGATGGCATTTTGATATTCTGCTTGCAATACCTCTGCTTTGTCTTCTGAAGTGGTAAATGTGATGTTTAGATTTTCTTCTGTGATGGCATATTCAGCTTTTATATCACTAGCTAATTTGGTAAAGAAAGTTTCGAAGTTTTCTTTTTGATCTAAAGGAATACAAGCGGTGGCAAAACCCTCACGAGCAATGGCATTTCTTAGATTTCCTGCTTTGAAATTGGCTAATCGTAACCCATGCTTATTGGTGGCTTCCCATAAAATTCGGTTCATGATCTTTACTGCATTTCCCAATCCTTTTTGAATCTCGTCGCCGCTATGTCCACCATTGAGCCCATTTACAGTCAGCTCGTAAAACTGAACTTCTCCTTCTACAGCCTCTGTCTCATATTCTATTTCAACTAAGGTGTCGATTCCTCCGGCACAGCCGATATATAATTCACCTTCATCCTCAGAATCTAGGTTGAGCAAAATCTCACTCTTCACAAATCCTGGTTTTAATCCAAAGGCACCTGTAAGTCCTGTTTCTTCATCTACTGTGAAAAGACACTCTATGGGTCCGTGTTCAATATTATCAGAAGCTAAAATCGCCATTTGTGCTGCTACTCCAATCCCATCATCGGCACCTAAAGTAGTTCCTGTGGCTTTTACCCATTCACCATCAATTCTAGGGATAATGGCATCTTCATCAAAATTAAATTCCACATCGGAGTTTTTCTCACACACCATGTCAATATGGCTTTGTAAAACTACAGAAGGTTTGTTTTCCATTCCTTTGGTGGCTCCTTTTCTAATCAGGATATTTCCGATTTCATCTTGTAGGGTTTCTAGGTTGTATTGGACTCCAAACTCTTTCAGGAAAGCAATTATTTTTTCTTCTTTTTTACTCGGGCGTGGCACTTTACAAATGTCATCAAAGAATTCCCATAGTATTTTTGGTTCAAAATTTCTGATATTATCACTCATAATTTATGTTTTAAAATGTGTGTTTTTCACTTTGTTTAGCAAAGATGATTTCTGCTCCATAATGCTTCATCTTCATGATTTCCTTCTCTATTAATGGAAGGCTATTGTTTTCTTTTGAATAATTAGGCTTTAGGTGGGTGATGAAAATTTTTATTCCTATTAAGGCCTGTTCTTTTTCTTTCGGATTAACCAAAGAAGCTAATTTCTCTAGCTCTCCTTCTAATAGAGAAGGTTTTAGATGACCATATAGCTGCTGGTCTTTCTGCGCATTAGGAAAAGAAACTTCAATGAATATAGCTTTCAATTTTTTCTTTTGAATAAGCGGAGTGATTTCTTTAAAAATCTTCTCTAGTTTGTTTTCTCCTTCAATAATATCGCCTCCAGTATCGCCAAAGTATAAAGCATATGCATTTTTATTCTTCACCAAAAAAGCGGAAGAGGTATTGGGGCAAGAATGGCAAAGGTCGAAGCTTTTTAATTCTAATTGATTATTTGGGATTTGATACCATTCCTTATTATTCATTCTGTTGAGTTCCCATTTGCCTATGGCCCCTTTTCCTTCTGTAGTAAAATTGGCCCAAAGAGGGGAGAGGAAGATATAATTCATCAATTCATCTCCGGTTTTTGGAGAACAGAATATCTTTTTGTTATTATCAAAAGGAGCAGCAATGAGCATTCCAGTAATATGGTCGAGATGAGTATGGCTAATGGCATAGGCATCAATATTATTGTGGAGTATGTGAGCGGGAAGTTCTTCTTGATGATTTGAATGTTCTAAATGATCAAAATGACCTGCTTTGGCTGCTAAATTTAAACCATGCATTAAGGTTCCGGCATCGAGACAAAGGTATTTATCGCTGTTTTTTGCGGCAATTAAATAGGCTGATAGATTGCTCTCATCAGTTCCTCCACCACTTCCAAGGACTATTAATTCAAAGTTATCTTGTGATTTGCCATTCATGAACAGCAAAGTTAGTAAAATGATACAGATCGTTTTCATATTCATAATTATTCCATTCTTTCAGGTATAAACCTAAGGGTAGGGGTGAGCATTCCTATAAATGATATATAGACTAATTGTATGGTGAAGTCCCTATTATTAAATCCTATTAATAATAAAATAGAGATGCTGAGAATTACAGGGATGTATATATACAGTATTTTGATAAAAAACTGGGGAAGAACACTCGTATAGAAAGCTCTTTGAGGAGCGAATGCAATTAACTTTTTTCCAGCTGAGAAACCAATCATCCATATCATAAATACCGAAAATATTCCTAAAGGAATTTCAATGTATTTAGGTATGTAGAGCCATCCCAGTACGTAGCCAAATCCCCTGTCCGTAAATATTCCGGCAACAAATGTTCCAAAGAAAAGAATGAAAGCTGTTAAGTTAAGCCATAAATATAATAAGGCTTTAAAGGAGCTTTTATCTTTGGTTTTATTGTGCAAGCTATTAAATACCATAGCAACTACAAAAACTAAAAAAGGTCCAATAATATAAACACTCATCACACTGGAATAGGTCCATAGTGGCGATGGGTCAGGGATATTGAATATGATTCTGCCATCTTGCCAAAGCGCTGGAATATGAAAAAATCGAGCAATACCATATTTAGCTCCTTGAATTAATAGGTAGTTAAGGCTAAATGCCAGAAGGATGGTGAAAGTGGAAGCAAACATGTTCTCTAATTCACGACTTTTGTTCCATGGTAGGATTTTCCAAGTGTCCTTCATATGTAAATATTCATCCTTAAAGCTGAAAACTCTTTTGTCTTGATCTAAATCGAAGCTTAACGATTTTCTAATCTTTCTACTTAAGAATTTGCTTTCCTTGGCCTCCTCTTGGTTTTCTTTATACATAAGGTATAATCTCACAAAGAAATTGGGCCTCTTTTCTTTATGGAGAGATTCTTTGATTTTTCTTTCCCTTCTGATGTCGTCCATGAAATCAGCAATTGGAGCCAATAGGAAAATGAGTGTTTTCTCTCCCAAGCTAGGTTTGTATTTACTCTTTTGTGATTTTTTCCATTCACGTTCTTCTTGCCAATTTTTATACTTTTTCCTTATTTTATATCTGATGCCAGATTTTTTTCTGCGTCGCTTTTTCTTTTGTTCTTTAGGAAAAGAATCAATGTCAATCTTTTGTGGGAATGCTAATTTGTTTTCTTCACTCATCGTTTGATAGCTAAATACTTTGACAAATATAAGAAATACTGTTGATAGGTAATTAAAAAATTGATGTTGAAAACTTGTATTTTTGTATACTTTTGTCGGCACAACATGCGTTAACTTTGGAGAAAGTAGTATTTAATGGGGTTTACTAAGTTTATATTTTATATTGTTACATTTTTATTTATCGCCTTTCCTATTGGGATAGGGACCACCGAGGCTGTAGAGTTAGCTCCCGAATACATTGAAAAAGAACCTCAATACCTAAATAGAGAAGAGCTTCATCATGTTGACAGTGTGCTGCATAGGAGGTTGGAAATAAATGGTTTTAGAGGAACTGCTTTGGTCGCTTATAAAGGTCAGATATTGATGACCTACGCCAATGGATATAGTAATTATAGAACCAAGGATAAGATAGAGGTAGCATCTAGCTTTCAGTTGGCATCGGTGAGCAAGTCATTTACAGCAACCGCTGTTATGCTACTTAAAGACCAAGGGAAGCTTTCTTTTCAAGATACAGTAACAAAATTTATACCTGAATTTCCTTATGAAGATATTACTGTGAAGCAGCTTTTGCAACATACTGCAGGACTTCAGAATTATATGTATTTGGTAGATAATTATTGGGATAATGATAGCTTAATTAGTAATGAGGATATTTTAAACCTTTTGATTAAGCATGACCTTCCTTTGAATAATCGGCCAGGTAGGAAGTTTATTTATTCTAATACAGGATATGCCATTTTAGCCCTTTTAGTTGAGCGTGTGAGTGGGCAAGATTTTAATGAATTTTTAGCCGAAGAGGTTTTTAAACCAGCAAAGATGAATCATACTTTTACTTATAGCCATGATATTATGGATACCCTAGGAAATAGAGTAATGGGCTATAATAGAAAGGGGAGGAGGCTTTATCGTTATGATTTTGAACCTAACGATATGGTTTTGGGCGATAAATCGGTTTATTCAAATGTGGTAGATTTGTTTAATTATCAACGCGCATTAAATGATGGCCAATTGGTAAAATCAGAAACTCTAGAGGAGGCTTATACTAAAGGTAAAACCAATTCAAGATATTCTCGATCCTTCAATTACGGCTATGGATGGCGATTTAAAAATGATAATGGACGTAACCTGATATACCATAATGGTTTATGGCATGGCTTTTCCACTACTTTAACTCGTGAAATAGACCATGATATCACAGTTGTGCTGTTGAATAATACAACCGCTTCCATTTCATCTATTCGAAATGATTTGATTAATCTTTCCATCTCAGAGCTCTCCAAATTCGATCTTCAACCCGATGAAATCGACCCCATTGAGCCTAAAAGACTGCAGGCATTAGATATATAATATCATTTGGAATAATTCTCTTCATAGTTTTTTTTCATATTCCTTTATAGACAATATTTTATTTTTATCTTTGTTTCCAATAAACGAATCAAATTGAAATACAATAAATAAGCTACCTATGGAAGATAAGATGAATAATATTATTCTGGTACCAGTAGATTTTTCAGAAGCTACAGATAATGCAAGTAATCAGGCTGCTGAAGCCGCCGCTTCTATTAATTATGAAGTAAGATTACTTCATGTTATCGATAAAAATACCAAAGCATTTTTAAAGCAAGAGAATTTACAAGCTGAAAGCATTGATATTAGAATGCAAGCTATTGCCAATGAATTGAATGCGAAATTTGGTGTTACAGTAAGCTTTTTAACTAAAGAAGGCGATATTTTTACCACCATTGCTGATGTTGCCAGAGAAATTGGAGCCAACCTTGTTTATTTAGGAACTCATGGTAAAGTAGGTATTCAGAAGTTGACCGGTAGTTTTGCTTTAAAAGTGATTACCAGCTCTCCTGTCCCTGTAGTTGTGGTTCAAAAACGTAAATTCGAAAAAGGATTTAGTAAAATTGTTCTACCAATTACCAGCGATGCCGGACCATGGGAGAAAACAAAATGGGCCACGTTTATTGCTAAAGAATTTAAAGCTTCCATTGAAATTTATCAAATAGAAGGTGAAGCCATAGAAGCTGCTGTGCAGACCATGACAAAGCATTTTGAAGAAGAAGGTGTGAAATATTCAGTGAATGTGGCTCCTAAGAGTGGCGATTTCTCACAGAAAGTAATTGATTATGCTACTTCTATCAACTCAGATTTAATCATGATTATGACTAATCCTGATACTAATTGGACTAATTATCTTTTAGGTTCTTATGATGAAGATATGATTTTCAATACCTCTCAAATTCCAACCATGTGTATCAATCCTAGAAAATTTAACTGGGAAAAGATAGTACAGTACTAAGGTTAATATTTAAATAAAAAATATAGGGGGCGTTTTATTCGGCCCCTTTTTTCTATATGATAGATTTCTCTCGCGCCAAGCAATATATACTCAATGAATTGGGTTCAGATCTCAGTAAGGATTTTTTATATCACGATTTAGCCCATACCTTAGACGTTGTTCAAGCAGCGGTTAATTATGGTAAAATGCATGGCTTAGCGGAGCATGAATTAACCTTGTTGAAAACAGCAGCATTATACCACGATGTGGGATTGATAGATGTTTTTGATGGCCATGAAGATAGGAGTATAGAGATAGTAAGAAAAGTATTGCCTGGGTTTGGTTATTCTTCTGAAGATGTCGAAATGGTGGCTAATATGATTCAAGCTACTAAATTGCCACAATCACCAAAAACTGTTTTAGAGGAGTTTTTATGTGATGCTGATTTAGATTATTTAGGTCGTGATGATTTCTTTATTTTGGCTTCCAAGTTGCAATTAGAATGGAGGAGGTTAGGAGTTAAAGATATTGCTTTTGATGAATGGATAGGCTTCGAAAAAGGATTTCTAAAGTCACATCAGTATTTTTCAAGAGAAGCACGAGAACTTAGGGATGCTGGGAAGTTAGATAATTTAGAGCAATTGAAAAATATTTGCAAGAAAAATTTAGAGTAGTGTTCTACTATTCTCGCCCTGTGCACTAGCCTATAAATATTGCTTAAAGCAGCAGTATTCAATATATATGTAAAAATGGGTATGAAAAGGTTTAAGCTTTTTCCCATTCATTAGTTTCATGATTAAATTTCTTAATCACTCTTGCTGGGTTTCCTACAGCAACACTGTATGGTGGAATATCTTTAGTAACCACACTGCCTGCGCCCACCTGACATCTTTTACCAATGGTAACTCCTGCTACAATCACTGAATTGGCTCCAATATGAGCATCCTCTTCAATGGTGATTCCTCTCACATCTAAATCTTGAGTTGAAGAGTTTTGGGTCCCATCTTTATAGCCATGATTAAAGCCAGCCATAAAAACATGTTGACCAGTTCCAGAGCCACTTTTCATGGTGACAGGTCCAATGATAACTGTTCCAATACCAACTCGGCATCTATCACCAATAATCACATCTCCTGACCCGTTATTGACAGTGGTAAAGCTTTCCACCGTAGAGTAGGCTCCAACATCAAACTTATTATAAGGCATCACATCGATTCTTGATTGTCGTCTTCTGATTAAGGCATGTTTGCCTTTTTTATGAAAGAAAGGATTCACAAATAATCGAATCCACAACCTAGGCCGAGGACGACGAGGAGGATGAATCATCCACATCACCAATCTTTTTAATCTGGGGTCAGATTTTAGTTTTTCTTTTAGTCCCATAGTCTTATCATTTAAAGGTCTTTCCAGCCATTTTCAAAAGCAGTTACATATTTGAATATCTCTTTTACATTATTTTCCCAAGAGTGACTTGTGCCACAAGATATGCGCTCCTTTTGTAGTTCTTTAGAATCCTCATTTAAGGCTTTGTCAATGACGGCGACCCATTCTTCATGAGTAGAAGCCAAATAGGTATGGTCTTTAAAATAATCCATGGCTTTAGTTGCGGAGCCAATGGTTGGTTTTCCCATGGCCAAATATTCATCTATTTTTCTAGGGTAGTTTCCAATGGTAGCATCATTAATCAACTGAGGGTTCATGGCTATATCAAAAGCTTTAATATAGGATGGAAGCTGGCTACTATCGCGGCTTCCCAAGAAATGCACATTCTCTAATTTATGTAATTCTGAAGCTTCAAATTTCTCATCTTCCGGCCCTACTAAAACGATACTCCACTTTGGCCTTTTTTTGGCCATAAAGACTAATAAATCAATATCTAATCTTCTACTCGATAAGAAACCAACATATCCTATTACAGGACTTTTAAATTCTTTCATATCCTCAGGAATAGGAATACTTCCATCTGCATCTCTAAAAAGACTCACGTCGCAGCCTTGTCCAACCATATAACTATGCTTGTTAAACTGGCGGCCATATTCTGCATAGAGGGTAGAGTTGTTCACAACCACATCCGCTTTTTCAACCAATTTAGGCTCAATCCTTAAACCATGCTTCCTCCAATAGGGATTCTTGGTGAGGTAATCCCGCATATAATAAACGTAGGTTTTGGGCTTCAAAAGCTCTTTTTGATGTAAGCCTGTAAACATGTTGCTATCATTAAAGATGATAAAGTCTTTAAATCCAAGATGGTCTATAGCTTCTTGAATATCTGCAGCAAATTTTCTATTGTTCCTTTTATTGATAAAGTCGTAAAGTTTGCCATCAGGAAGCCAATTGATGGATTCTATCATACGGTGTGGATATAAGTTCCACATGTTGGTAGAAAGTTGTACTAGATTATCTTCTTTTCCTTCACAAATTCGGATTCTTTTTTGAGTTCTTTCATCCGAGGCTTTGTTTTTTTTCGTGTTTCTGTCTAAAGGAGAATTTACATAAAGTACTCGGTTGTACTTTGACATTTCCTCAGCAATATTTTTACAATTGCTACCGATTTCAATGTCCCAAGGTTGAATCCCTATGACAATAATGTCTCGTCCAATCATTTTATTTTTTTTGGTTCTTAATATTTTTAATATTTGTTCCGGTACTCGTATGCTTAGTATGTAAGAATTTTTGGTTGGCTCCTCTAACTTTCAATAATGATAAAAACATGAGGAAAAATCCTTTTGGTAGTGAAATAATCGCTTTTAAAGTTTGTTTATTATAGAATTTCCTAGGTACAGAAATCACAAAAGTGATAAATACCAAAGCAAATAGTTTGATCCAAAGTATGGCCATTGGGTGGGGGTAGAAAAACAGAGAGATGAAGAATATTATTCCCATGAATCCTAATAAGAGAATACGGGGAGGCAAGAAAGTATGAAAGGCCTTATTAAAGAAGTCTATGTTTCCTTTAGTGATTAATGCCAAGAAAGATTTAAAGAAAAATCTTTTGAAGTAAACGATTTGAGCGCTAAGCCACCTTCTTCTTTGGTTTTGAAAAACTTCGGCTTTTTGCACTTTCTCATCATAGCAATAGGCATCTTCTATATATTCAATGGTAATGCCGTCTCTACACATCTTTAAATCTATTTCTTTATCAAAACCACCAATGGCATGTACTTCACTCATCATCTTCTTAAAAAAGGTGTATTCAAAAGCCATTCCAGAACCGATGATGGCACTGGAAACGCCCATGATTCTGGAGCCTTTTCTAAAGATGTGGTTATTTATATCCTCACTTACGGCATCGAGAATGGCGAAGTTCGAATCTGTATTCTTTGCAACTCTATGTCCTTGTACTGCTTTAAATCCAGCTCTGAAAGCTTCATCCATTTTAGTAATGAAATCTTCTTCCATAAGGTTGTCGGCATCTAGAATTAAAGCCACATCGTAGTCGTCGCCTAAAACTTCCATGGTTTTGTTCAGAGCTTTTGACTTTGTGCTTTTATCGAAAGATACTTCGATCACTTTGATGGGTAGCTTTTTTAAGGCAACAATGGTTTCTGGTTGATAGGAATCACAAATAGCTATTACATCGTATAATTCTTTAGGATAATCTTGATGTAGCGCATCCTCACAAACTTCTACAATAACTTCATCCTCTTTATAACCAGGAATCATAACAGCATATTTACGCTTTTTATCATCAATGGGTTTGGGTTTTTTATATTTAAATAAACCTGCCAAAGCAAAGATGAAGATATACAAGGTTGTGATGAGTAGATAGACGAAAAATACCCATTGGATGATGTTTAATATTGTTAAGATAATGTCCATAGCCGTATTATTTTGATTCTTCTAAGCGAGGGCTTAGTTTTATTTTCTTATCAAATAGGTGTGCTAGATGCCATAATACCCCCTTATTATAGGCTCTAATATATTTCGGATTTCCTTTGATAGCAATCATCAACGAGTTTTTTGGTACTGCCACGAAAAGCTGGTACAAGATAGCTAAAAAATAAGTCATACCAGAAAAATTTCGTCTTAAATATAGAATTCTATTTCGAGTCATATAATAAGCTCGTAAAGGGCTCACTCTTCCTCCAGTAGAAATAGATTCCTTGTGATATATTAATGAATTATGAACGTAATATATTTTATATCCAGCGTCTTTGATTCTATGTGCCCAATCCAGTTCTTCATAATAGAGGAAAAAGATATCAGCCATCAGTCCAACTTTATTTATGGCTTCCATGGATACCATCATTGCGGCGCCATGTCCATAGCTAGCTTCACAATCCTCTTCATATTGTCCTACATCCTTTTCTCCAAAACCTTTAGCTCCTCCCCGTTGTGTGATGGGGTTAATAGGTTCGTATCCCACATACTGCAAGGTGTCGGGTGAATGGAAAAATCTAATTTTTGGACCAACAATTCCAATACTTGGATCGCTCTCCATTTTGGCTACTAATGGTTCTAAGAAGTCTGGTTCCACTTCTGTATCATTATTTAGCATCAAAATATACTTCCCTTTAGCCACATTGATTCCTAAATTATTTCCGCCAGCAAAGCCCAAATTTTCTTTACTTTCAATATAGATAATTTCAGGGCATTCTTCTTTTACTTGTTTCGGATTTTCGTCGGGGCTTGCATTGTCAACAATGATGATTTCTATATTGGGATAGGTGATTTTTCTCAATGATTTAACCATTTCAATAGTCACGTCTGCATGACCATATTGCACAGAAACAATGCTTACAAGAGGAAGGTTATTTTGTGAATTGTTCGAATTCTCCATTAGATTAGATTTAATTGTTTCTAATTATAAAAATAGTAAAAATTAGAGCCAAATCAAAGTTTTGTTTAAATATTTCAGAATTTGGACAAAATAAAATTGATATCATGAAATGAGTTGGATCAAAAAAAGCGGCCGTAAGCCGCTTCATTATTCTTTGTTAAAATTCATTTTAAGGAAATTCAACGCCATTATACGCTGAAATATTTACAGTGGAAATGGCTGAATTATACTTTTTATTGATGGCCTGTATAAAGTAATTGCTGACCATGGCATTCCCACGAGGGGAAAGGTGAATTCCATCTAAGCTGAATACACCACCTGATACAAAATCAGCATTTAGGTTGATTCCATCAACAGTAATTCCATCTTTAACTTCATTAAAAATACTGTTAACATCTACCAAGGCCCAATCGTATTGTTCGGCTGTGTTTTTAATTACTGTGTTGTAGGAATTTATTGTTGTGGCTACCAAATGCATTTCATCAGCATCTAAAACATATTTATTTGGAATGCCGAAAGGCAAAGGTAGAGCAATTCCATCAACAGCCATGAAGCTTCCCATTCCCATGGCTAAACTATCTTGTGGTGTTCTTAATGTTAAAAGTTCACTGGCAGTCATTTGTCTGAACTGAACTCTTTGCATCAATAGCTTGTTAAGTGGGTCAGTAGTTGTATCAGCAATAGCATCAAGGAGGTCTCCGTATATAAAGTTATTGTCTTCGATAAGAAAGAGGTTGGCTCCAGGTTTAAATTCGATATTATAGGAAAATTCAGGTAAGCCAGCCTGTGAGAGGATAGCGTTCATTTGCCCCTCGATAAAACTCAATCCTAGATTCATTTGGGCAGCAGTAGTTGCATCAATTTCCAAGGCATTATTGGGGACGGTATTAAAATAGGCTGCACTAGTTATTTCTGGAATATTAGCTAAAACACCTTTAGCTCCTGTTGAAGCTAAGGTTTGGGCTAAAGCACCATAATAATTAGTGAAGTCTGCAAGAGGAGTGATAAAATCACCGGCTCCACCAGAGCTGGCATACCCTAGAACATCATTATTTCCTATCCATAAAGAAAAGAAAGTGGGGTTCATTGCGAGAGCTTGTTCAATAACAGTGGTATTTGGTGTTGTGGCAAAACGGATATAATAAGGATTAGCTAAGCCAGCTGCTAAATTCTCTATGTTTCCATAACCTGGGGCTAAGAGATGACTCACTTTAGCACCTGGAACACCAAGGTTATTAACTGTATAATTTAAGGGTGGAAAGAAAGCTTCTAAGTCACCATCTTCGGCAGGAACTGGAGCTAGACTTCCATTTACCACTGCTAATTTGAGTTTCCCCGGTAAAATACCTTGTTCACTCATAACAGCTGGTTGAACAAATTCTCCACCACCAACTTCTTTAAATTGAGTAGCCAATAAATTAGTCCACGATTGCTCTTGTGCTCTGCGGTATAAAGCGCCATCGGCATAACCTGCCGTTAGTGAATTTCCTAGTGCCACATAATTTGAAAAGTCTGCTTTTCCGGCACTGGGTTCAAATCCATCGTTAATTTCTGGCTTACAAGACAATAGGCCTAAGGCTATTGCAGCCAAGAATATATATTTATTTTTCATCTTCATTCCTTTCCTTAAAAGTTATAATTGATTCCAATACCAAATATGGAAGCTGCTGTTTTGTATCTGCCTTCAAAATTATCGGGCTCATACATTTTTACGCTTTCTTTTCCATGAGTTCCTAGGTAAGTTAAATCGACACTAAGGTTCTTATAGGCCATGATGCTGAGGCCAAAAGTATAGGCCCAAGTATCGAGGCTTACGGTTTCTGGAGTAAAATATTTTTCGTTGGTAGGAGTAGGGTCGAAATATCCACCAGCTCTAAAAATAAACATGTTGTTAAGTTTATATTCTAGACCCAATCTAGGAATCAAAGTATTAGAGTATTCTCTAGTGTTGATATTGTTAAGTATATCTCCATCTTCTTCAAATGTGAAGCTAAGTTCTTTATAGCTTCCCCAAAATACATAGTTTATTTCCAAGGCTGCCAAAAATTTCTCTGTCACTTGATAACTGATTCCAAAGTCTAAATTAGCTGGCAGAGGAAGTTCTGCACTAAATTTATTATTGGGAGCCACTATGGATTCTAGGCTCTCTGGAATACGGAAAATGGCTGTTCCTCCATCCACTTTCATGGTAATTTGACTGCGGTAGGCGATACCGATATTCAATTTTTGAGTGGCATGATAATAGACTCCAATATTAAAACCGGCACCAAAATCACTACCTTTTAATCTTGTATATGACTGTTCGCTATAGGGTAAAGCTTTTTGCAGATCTACATTTCCTTGTACTAAGACCAATCCCGCTCCAATACCAAGCTTATCGTTGATTTTATAAGAAAGGGTTGGTTGAATATAGAAAGCTTGTAAAGAGATTTCTTGGATTAAGTTTTTACCTGCCCAATCTTTATCCCATTTGGCTGAGGATCCATAAGGGGTGTAAAATCCAACTCCTAGAGTTAATTTGTCGCTTAATTTTGCAGCACCATAAAGGTAAGCTGGAGTGCTTAAGGGATTATCGGTTTCCGCGGTGTAGCTAGAGGTGGTAGATTGATAAATCACATTACTATTGATGAAATTGGCGCCTACTTGGAAGCTGTATTCTGTTTTCATCATGGACAGGGCTCCAGGATTATAGAAAATACTACTGGCTCCAAAATTTGTTGAAGTTCCAATCAGGCCCATTCCTGTTTGTTTTTGTCCTTGCAATCGAACTTGATATCCTCCTGCGAATAAAGATATACTCATTCCTATCAGAAAGATACTGATGATTATTATATTTCTCATAAATTGATGTATTTGTTACTGCAAAGGTAACATTCTAAATTTCAGCGTGAAATTGTGATTTCTTAGTAATTAGTTAAAAATAAAAAGGGTGTTACATTTAACTGCAACACCCTTATTATTATTATTATTTATGACTTAGATTTCTATTGAATCTGCTCCAAAAGAATTTCTACAGCTTTCTCCAATTGCTCGTCTTTCCCATTCGCTCGCGAATCGGGTTTTATATCAACGATGATATCTGGAGTAGCAGGAACCAACTCCATATTGGCATCACTTTCTTTTACATACCATCCCCTAAATGGCAATCTGATATAGCCACCATCAATTAAGCCTTTACCTCCAGTTGAGATAACTGCACCAAATGTTGGTGTTCCAACTAAAGTACCAAGGTTATTGCTTTTATAGGCATGTGAAAAGATTTCTGCATTGGAATACGAGTTCTGATTACATAATGCAATACTTGGCTTAGTCCAGCTGGCAAAAGGAAGTCTTTCACCAAATGCATAATGCTCTCTGAAGTTTTTATGCTCTTTTTCTAGATCTTTTGTAGCGCCTCTAGGTACTGTGTAAGCATGTTGTTTCACCGTTAAAACAGCCATTAAGTAGTCTGTAGTCCATCCACCACCATTATATCTAACATCAATTAATATACCTTTTTTACCATATCCTGCAGCCATTAAATCTCTTTCGAAAAGCTCGAAACTGGGCCAACCCATGGCTTTAATATGGAGATATCCTAATTCACCATTGGACAATTCGTCCACTAAATTTCTATTGAATTCTACCCAATCATTATATTTCTCGGTGTTTAGGTCTGATGTTGGACGGATGACGATTTCTTTATCATTGCCCTCTCTATCTACATTAAGAATAGTGGCTTGGTTGGTTTTGTTGGCAAGTATTTCATAAAGATTAGATTCCTCAGAAAGTTCTTCTTGGTTGATGGCTGTGATGATATCACCTGGCATTAATTGGCTTTCTTCTTTATCTGCAGGGCTTCCTTTGAGGATTCTGTCAATTTGAATTCCATTATTATTAGAGCTGAATTCTATACCTAATAAAGCAGCACTTTCCGCTTTTTTCTCTTTGCTTCTAGGTCCATATAAGCCCATATGGCTGGCATTAATTTCACCCAACATCCAATTGAATATTTCTCTGAAATCCTCATCGGTGCTAGCACTTAAAGCTATGGATTGGTAAATGTCTTTTATTTGATTCCAATCTCTTCTGTGGAATTTAGGGTCGTAGAAACCTTGGTTGATGGCTTTCCATCCTTGTTCAAAAACTTGTGCTCTCTGGGCTTGTAAATCTACATCCACAACTGCTTTAACAGGAATGTTTTCCATCTTATCACCTGTGAGTTTTAGTCTCCCTGGTTTTCCTCCTTTATTCAATAAATAAAGATATTTGCCATCTGGACTTAATTGCATTCCTCTTCCAGCCTTCCCTTTTTGGGTAATGGCTTTCACTTCTTTTTTGTCCCAACGGATTTTGTAAAGGTCGGTTTTGCCATCTTCATTGCTATTAGAGGTGAAATAGATGAAATCACTATCTTCAGAAAATATAGGGCTTCCTTCGTTTCCAGGAAGAGAGGTTAATTGAAACAATCGATTATAAATTTGATCGAAATCTATTTTTACTTCTACTTTATCTTCGTCTTTTTTCTTATCATCGTCTTCAGAATCCTCTAATTTCCATTCTGTCATGGTTTTTTCATAGTCTTTCTTTTGCAACCAAACATACCAAATATCATAATTGCCATAGTTTCTGATGGAGGAGAAGGCTAGCTTTTTACCATCAGGACTCCAAGACGGACTGGCATCTGTTCTGGGGTGCATACTCACATTTACTGGGGCCATGCTGTTGTCAGCTTTGTGAATGTAAATTTCTCTATTAAAATCCAAGTCAGATTTTGAATAAGCTAAGTATTGATCGTCAGGACTCCAGCAAACTCCTGAAGGCTCTGCCCAAGTATCTAGTAGTGTAATTTCGTTTTTGGTCGATCCCTTTTCATTGATGTCGGCTACAACTAATTGGCCATCTCCGATAAGGTAGGCTACTTTGGTCTTTTCATTAGATAGAACGAGTTTATTTATGTCTTCCTCAGCTGAGATGACTTTCTTAATTTCGTGCTTCAAAGATTTAAATAAGTTTACTTCTTTTTCATCAGAGGATGCTAAAGAGAAAACTTCATTTACACCATTTCTATTGCTGATAAATAGTAAGCAAGTATCATTTAACCATACAGGATCAGAATTAATAAATGAATCGTTGCTTAATGTTTTGGTGAAGTTGTCTTTATCTTTGGCTTGTGTGATAAAGATATTTCCTTTGATACTGGATGCTAAATATTTTCCATTTGGAGATACTTGATAAGCATTTACTTCGCCAGTAAATGTTTCGTGTTTAATATTGTTTTTTCTGTTTTCAAAATCCATTTTCAAATTTAAAGCCATGGCTTTAGTGGAATTGCTTTCTTGCAGATAAATATGGTTTCCGCTTTCCAATGCCAATAATTTTTTCTCTGGTGCATAAGAGAAGTAGCGTAAACCAAAGTCTTTAAATGAAGTTTTGGTTTCTATTTTCATTGTTGGAAGGAAAATGTGGTTGAGTTGGTAAATCTGAGCTCCGTTGCTACTGATGTAGAATAAGCTTTCGTCATTTTCCCAAATAGGATAAAACTCATTATAGTTCTCTGCGGTGATTTGAGTATAGCTCTTGTCTTTTTTATTGAAAATCCAAATGTCTCTGTTAGCAGATCCTTGATAAGCCTGACGAGCTATTCTGCAACTACCTCTTACAAAAGCTACTTGTTTACCATCTGGAGATTCAATAGCATTACTTCCTAATGCTTCCATCAGTTTTGTTGGATTTCCTCCTTCTGGTGAAACATAGAATATTTCTTGATCTCTTTCTACCTGAGCTGAAATTCTTCTAGTCTCGAATACAATTCTATCGGCTATAGCCCAAGAATTTACTTTATCATTTGAAGGGTGAAATGTCAAACGTTTTAATCCGGAGCCATTTTTGTTGATGACGAAGACATCCTCCGAGCCATATCTATTAGATGAGAAGGCAATTTGATTACCATCAGGAGACCATGTTGGATAAGCGTCGTAGGCTTCGTGGATACTAATCCTGACGGGGATTTCATTTTTTAAATTCATTACCCAGATATCACCTTGATAGGTGAACGCTATGTTTTCGCCACTGGGATCTAAAGCGGGAAAGCGAAGTAAGCTGCTTTGGGCAAAGGTAAAAGTTGTAATAAAAAGTAATGCTAATAATGACCATTTCTTCATGATAAGAAAGATTAAATTTTTGAATTGATTTTTGCGGCTTATTCCGGCTTATGATCATCAAATGAGCTCAAAGCTATTTCATGATATATTTGGTTTTACAGGAAATCTCATTTTGAAGCTTCAAAAATAGTAATTTTATAATCCCTCCGAGCAATTTTTGCAAATTTCAATGGTTGAACGATTAGAAAAAACTTGATTTCTGAAGTTTGTGTATTTTTTATTGCTTTTGATGTTTTGGAAAGAATCCTCTAATAGGTTGCCCATTTGATGGTCCGCATCTTTATCAAAGCAACAGGGTACCACTTGTCCATCCCAGGTGATAACGCTAGCTCGCCACATCCTTTTGCATTTATTGGGTAGTTTCTTCTTGATGGCCCATGTTCCATCTTTATTTTGCTGGTATCTTCTGTGTTTGGAATCCTTTGGAATCAAATGGTTTTTATCTTCTTTTGAATAAACTTGAGCGGTTTTGATTTCAATTTTGTCGGCATCTATATCAGCTTTGAATTGCTGAAGAAGCTTTAATTGATGCTCATTGGTTTTAAAAACAATAAACTGAAGCACGATAAAAGGAGTGGCAGATTTGAGTTCTTCTTTAGCTTGGACTAGATTTTTTATGCCTTGGATAACTTGTTTAAACTGTCCGCCAACTCTATATTTTTCGTAGGTTTCTTGGTCGAGGCCATCCAATGAAATAATGATTCTGTTTAATCCCGAATTTACGGTTTTTATGGCATTATCATGATTTAAGAAATGGCCATTGGTAGAGGTGGAGGTGAATATTCTTTGTGAATGAGCATATTCCACCATTTTAAAAAACTGCTTATTCAAATATGGTTCGCCTTGAAAATAGAGGATAAGCCATATTAGATATTTCTTTTGCTTTTCGATGATGGATTTATAATCATCATAATTCATAGTGCCTGTTGGACGAGTAAATTGTTTTTGTCCGGATGGGCATTCCAAGCAGGAAAGGTTGCAGAAAGTGCCAGTTTCTAGGGATAAACTCCAGGGTTCTCCTTTATGAATTGGGGTTTTCTTTAATAGGGAAATATAATAGCTAGAATATAAGACGGCTAAGTTTTTAATTTTGGCAAAACTTAATACGCTTATAAAACCAAAATAATAGGCTATTTTTTTTCTCACTTCTTTCTTTTGCGATTAACAATAATTTCTCGCAAAATTAGCAGGCCATTTAAGATATTCTGAGGATTTGATGTTATGGAAGTGATAAATCTATCTTTCAATTGCTCAAAAGAATAATAATCCTTAATGTCTACAATGTTTTGATCGAAAGAGGATTCTGTATCTCTTAAATTTTGTTTTAGATGCTCTAGGGTTCCTTCTAAGCCTAGATCTTCTTGAATAGCACTGGCACTATTTAAATCACTCATATCTACCAAGCCTCCTATATTCTTATGGATGGGATCTAAAATCAATGGCTTCTTAAAGATGAAGAGAATGAATCCAAGAATGATATAAAAAAGACTGACGATGAGGTTTCCCATGCCGGGCATGTTCAGAACGTCTGCTAACCATTCAGAAAGGCTTAAAGATAAAAATAGACTTACAAATAACGCTAAAAAACCCATGATGATAGCGAATACAAAGTATCCCGCAGCATGACTCATTTTATTACTTATAGCAAGAAGAGTAATGTCAATCCTAAGATTCACATAATTCTTCATTAAATCGGCAGTTTTAAAAGCAGGATTATTGTCCATCTTCAGCTGGTTTTTCAGTTTGACTTTTGGTCAATTCTTCAATCCCGTCCTCTATTTCATCCATAATGTTTTCGGCAGTTTCATGAAAATCAGAAGACATTTGATTGATTTTATTCTTTAGCTTTTTTCTATTGGTTTTACCATCGTTTGGGGTCAATAATAAAGCTGCTCCCGCTCCTATTGCTGCACCAATTCCCGCTCCTGCCAATAGGGCTAGTAATACTTTTGTTGTTGAAGAATTTTCGCTCATAACTTCGGTTTTGACTTTTATACGCAGAAAACCAAAATAAGTTATATTTTTTTTGTGAGGCTTTGTACCAGCCTAAATTCACCTAAAAATTCACCTGCAATAATACGAAGCACGGTATAGGTTGGGATGGCTAAAATCATTCCTATGGCACCACCTAAAGAACCAGCCATCATAATTACGATAAAGATTTCGAGAGGATGGGCCTTCACTGAGTTGGAATAGATGAGTGGCTGTAGAATAATATTGTCTATTAAGTTGGCGGCCAAGAAAACCAAAACTACTTTTCCGCTTACCAAATAAAAGTCTAAGTAATTACCCGCACCCAGTTCGCCTAAAACGCCTAATACTGTTCCTATTGATGCTCCAATCACTGGTCCTAAATAGGGGATGACATTCATGGTGCCTCCAAAAAATCCAATTAACACAGAGCTTGGAACTCCTAGGAAGGTAAGTCCTAAGATGAGGAGTGTAATCATAGACGCTATTTCTATCATTAACCCAATGAAGTATCGAGCTAGCAATTCTCTAGTTTTTCGGAGTATGTTTTTTATCTTTTTAGAGTGTTGAGAGGGAGTGAGAACTAAAACCATATTAACGAAGAGATTTTCATCTTTTAGGAAGAAGAAAGTCATAAACAATACAGAAAAGGATCCAATGAAAAAGTTTCCCGTAAAGCTCAATAGGTTTTTGATGATATTAGAAAAAGTGGCCACATTTACTATTTGTGTAATCTTTTCATCAATAAGTAGCTCCAATTGTTCGTCGGGTTGGATAAGACCATATTCCAATAGTCTCTTATCGATATTGTGTATGGTTTTGTTCAAATTATTGGATACTCTTTTGTTGTCAATATTGGAGATTACTGTGGCTTGGTAACTTACTATAGGTATGAAAATGAGAATGATAGAAACCATGAGAACGACTTGTGTGATTAGGGTCATAACC
The DNA here is from genome assembly GCF_013166635.1 of Lentimicrobium sp. S6. Taxonomy (NCBI): domain Bacteria; kingdom Pseudomonadati; phylum Bacteroidota; class Bacteroidia; order Bacteroidales; family Lentimicrobiaceae; genus Lentimicrobium; species Lentimicrobium sp. S6. Next base: position 29,842 of record NZ_JABKBZ010000040.1, read on the forward strand.
GCAGCTAAAGCATTTGATATTCGATGTTTTCCGATTTTTACTTTCCTTAGGGCTCTCACTAATGGTCTTCCAATGAGTGATAATACTAGTGAAATAATTAAAGATGTCACTAAACTACTAAAATACCAAAGAGATAGTGCCAAGAGTAGGGTGAAAACAACAGTAACGACGATACGAGTAATTTTGCTCATAGAATTAATTGTTCTTATTAAAAGAAAGCTAATTTATAAATAATACTGATAGTAGCCGAATTTAACGAAACCTTATACCGTTTTCTTTATTATGGGGAGTGAAAATAGAGATTTTGGTATTATATTTGGCAGCGTAAATCACAAAATATTTTCAATGACTCAAGAGCAAGCAAAGCAAAGAATATCAGAACTTTCTTATGAAATAGAACATCATAATCAATTATACTATGATCAATCTAAACAAGAGATTTCTGATTTGGAATATGATCAACTGCTTGTTGAGCTTATCAAATTAGAAAAAGAATACCCTCAACTTTTAAGGATGGATAGTCCAAGTCAGAGAGTGGGAGGGAGTATATCCAAGAATTTTGTTCAAATAAAACATCAATATCCTATGCTCTCCCTAGGGAATACCTATAATAGGGAAGAGTTGGCTGAATTTGATCAGCGAGTGAAGAAGATGCTGGGCCAAGAAGAAGTGGAATATGTTTGTGAATTGAAATTTGATGGCGTAGCTATTTCTCTTTGGTATGAAGATGGTAAATTAGAAAAAGCCGTGACGCGTGGTGATGGGGTTCAGGGAGATGTGGTGACGGCCAATATTAAAACTCTTCATTCTATTCCATTGAAATTGAAAGGGGAGGGTTTCCCAAGAAATTTTGAGGTAAGAGGAGAAATTGTGATGCCTCATGCGGGATTTGAAAAGATTAACAGGCAACGAATAGCCAATGGAGAAGAGGCTTTTGCTAATCCTCGAAATGCGGCCAGTGGTAGTATTAAAATGCAAGACAGTAGACAGGTGGCCAAGCGTCCTTTGGAGTGTTTTTGTTATTATGCGCTAGGAGATTTGCCAAATGTGACTACTCATTACGATAGTCTCGCATTGATAAAAAGCTGGGGTTTTAACGTAGCAGATAAGATGGGAAGATATTCCAATATAGAAGATGTATTTGGATTTATCGAAGAGTGGGACGAAGCCAGACATCAGCTTCCTTATGATGTGGATGGTATTGTAATTAAGGTAAATGATTATTCTCAGCAAGAAGAATTGGGTTTTACTGCAAAGAGCCCTCGTTGGGCCATCTCATATAAATTCAAAGCAGAGCAAGGTGTAACTAGATTGATTGATATTGTTTTTCAAGTGGGAAGAACCGGAGCGATTACTCCGGTTGCGGAATTGGATCCCGTAGCCTTAGCCGGCACTATTGTGAGAAGAGCTTCATTACATAATGCTGATATCATTGAGCAATTGGGCTTACGAATTGGGGATATGGTTCAAGTGGAAAAAGGAGGAGAGATTATTCCGAAGATTGTAGGTGTAGAATTGGATAGCAGACCTGCCAATGCTACTCCATTTGATTATATTACTCGTTGTCCAGAATGTGATACTGAATTGACCAGAAACGAAGGAGAAGCTCATCATTATTGCCCAAATATTGATCACTGCCCTCCTCAAATTAAAGGTAGGATAGAGCATTTTATTGGTCGAAAAGCTATGAATATTGATAGTTTGGGAGAAGGAAAGATAGAATTGCTTTTTGATAAAGGACTATTGACCAATGTGGCCGATTTATATGATTTGAACTATCAAAGTTTATTTGGTTTGGAAAAAGTAATGGAAACGGAGGATGGTAAATCTAGACGATTGAGCTTTAAAGAAAAAACAGTAACCAACATATTGAAGGGAATAGAAGAATCAAAAGAGGTTCCTTTTAGTCGTGTTTTATTTGCCCTAGGAATACGATATGTAGGAGCTACCACTGCTCAAAAGCTAGCCAATTATTTTGGAAGTATGCAAGCTTTAATGAAAGCTGATTTGGAAGAGTTGCTTAAAGTAGAGGAGGTTGGAAAGAAAATTGCGGAGTCATTAGTCAAGTATTTCGAGAACGAGGAACATGTGTATGAAATTGGTAGGCTGGATTTTGCAGGTCTTCAGATGGAACAAGTTGAAGAGGTTTTTGAGGTGAGTGATAATAAGTTGGACGGGAAGTCTTTCGTAGTGAGTGGTGTGTTTTCTCGCAACCGTGATGAGCTCAAATCTCTTATAGAGGAATTTGGAGGAAAGAATGTTTCAGCACTTTCAGGTAAGACCAATTATCTTTTAGCTGGTGATAAAATGGGGCCAGCCAAAAAAACAAAAGCGGAAAAGTTAGGGATTCAAATCCTCACAGAAGAAGAATTTAATGCCATGATTTCTTAATTCATTGGAATAGTAACTTCAAAAGTGCTTCCAATATTTGGTGTACTACTGACTTTGATTTCTCCTTTCAGTAAATCCACCGATTTTTTAAGAATGGATAGGCCCATTCCTGTACCTTCTATATTGGTCACGTTTCTAGCGCGGTAGAATGAATCAAATATCATCTGTAGCGTTTCTTCAGTCATTCCAATTCCTTCATCGGTAACTTTAAAGTGGAATAATCCATTGGCTACATGGGCATGAATATGAACAGTAGTTTCTTTTTCGGAATATTTAAAGGCATTAGAGAGGATATTGTTTAATACCTGAGAGAATAGCTTTTTATCTGTCGAGATATCATCCATTTTCTCTTGTACCTGAAGATCTATAGCGTGATTCTTACCAATTCCAATTTCTAGTTTGAATTTTAATTCCTCAAAATAGCTATCGAGACTAAATTCATCTTTCATTACTTCATAGCGGCCTGAGTCAAATTTTTCGATGATTAAGACATCGTTCAATAACTCTAGTAATTCATGAACACTTGTTTTAATGAGCTTGGTATGGCGAAATACTTTCTCTTTAGGTTTATCACGATTGATCAGGCTTTCCATGATTTCAGCAGAACTCATGATAGTGGTCATAGGGGTTCTGAACTCGTGAGATATGGTGGTTACGATTCTACTTTGAAACTCATTGAGCTCTTTTTCCCTCGATAGAGACTTTTCTAACTGCTTGTTCTTATCTTCAATTTCCTTGGTTCTCTCCTGAACTTTAACTTCCAAGGCGTCATTTAATTGAGCCAGTTCCTCTTGCTTTTCTTTCAATTCTACATCAACCAAATGCCTTGAATAGCCCATTTGGACAACGGTTCTCAATGTATCTCGGGTTACGGGTTTTAATACATAGCCAAAAGGTGCGGTTTTCAAGGCTCTGTCAAAAACAGAGTCTTCCGAATTAGCTGTAACGTATATCACTGGGATGTTATAGTCTCGAGTGATGATATCAGCAGCTCCGATACCGTCTGTTGAACCCGGCATATCTATATCCATGAGTACCATATCTGGTCTTAATTCGCCAACCTCCTTAATAACGGTATCGGTATTGGTTCCAAGACCAACCATTTCAAAACCTATTCTTTTGACGGTGATGTTCATCATCTTTCCAGATAATGGGTCATCTTCAGCTACGTATATGGATATTTTTTTCTCGAACATTTGCCTTTATTTTGGTCCAAATTTACTAATAATTTTGATTGAATTATATTTAAGAATGTACTAATTAAATCTATTTGTGGATTGGCTAATAGTCACTTATGCTTGTTGATGTTGAATAGTGAAAAATGTTAAAAAATATGTAAGGCGCATAAAATCAGCCATATAACCTATTTCTGTGTTTAAAACTTTGTTAATACTCTATTGAAGATTCTTTAATGCTAAGAAATGGAATAAGTAGATTTGATACATGCGAAATAGTACCATCTAGTAAACAAATAGATGGTAAGAAAACTGAAGCTATGATTGAGTTGAAAAAATATATTATTTTGGTTGTTCTGTTAACCTTTGTTTCTATTCAAGGAACATGGGCTAAGGAATCAGATTTTGATAAGGATCCAAACCTTGAGAGCCTGATGCCAGATGATGGTGATTTTCTTCCAGATACTGTTAATGTCTTTCATATTGCAAAAGACGTAAGCGAAATATTTATGAATGCGATCAATGGCTCAGTTTATCATGATGTTCATGGCGATGTAACTCTATTAAATTCAATTTTTATTTCAAATTATACTTCCAATGATGTAGGGCAGGCTTATCAGGAAGCTTTGAATCAGCAGATTAAAGCCAAGAGAGGTGATGTGGGCTTAAATATGAGAGGTGATTATACTGAAAATTTTACTCCAGGGATATCCGTTGACGAAGATCTTACCTTTAAAAGAAGGTTTTATGTAGGTTTGGAATGGGATATTATAAAAGGTGGTTTATTCGATGCCAATAATCAAATACATCAAATGAAGATGCAAGCCATTCTTAAGGAGTATGAAACTTTGGAATATGCTGAGCAAGAAAACTACCGCTACCTATTTAATTATATCAACTATATATTTAATGTTAGAAAAGTAAAGGTGCTTGAGGAGAGAAAAAACCTAGTGAAGAAACAGTTGGAGTTTACTAAGGAATTATATCATTTGCGCTATGTGGGTTGGGAAAAAGTACTCCAATATCAGGCTAAGTTAGAAGATATAGATCAACAGGTTTTTCAATTGCAGAATTTTAATAAACATATCCCAGCAAATATTCCTGATACTTTATTAGCGAATCCTATGACCGCTGATGATTTGCCTTTGTTTGATGTTAACCTGGATAGTTTGATGAGAATATATTATAATCATCATGCGGAAGATACAGTGACTCAAATTAAACTGGCCATATATAAGGATAATCTAAAATGGTGGAAAGATATTACACTTAAACCATTTGTTAGATACAATATGTATATGGATGAGTTTAATACTTTTAAGAATTATGGTTCCGCTGGAGTTACCTTAAGGGTGCCTTTGCGATTTCATAATAAAGGTAAGCTCATTAAAGCTCAACAGAATGTTTATCAGTCTGAGCAAATGAAGGAATTAGAAGGTGGCGATAATGAGTTAGTTAATATTTATGCTGAATTTGGATTTAAACTTAAGCAAATCAAAGACCTTTATTATAGAAAGATGGTTAATGATGAGTTGATTCGTAAAGAGTTAGTGAAGAAAGAATATAGAGATGTAGCTTTTAATCCGGTTATTACTTTGGGATTAATTGATGACAAGAAAGCTATTGAAGCAGAAATCATTGATTTAAAAAAACGAATGTACATTAATTTGGTGCGCTTATCTTTTTATCTTGAAGACCGAACTCCAACAGATTTTATTACGGTACTAACACCTCAAGATTTCACTGGAAGATATAATGGCAATGTAAAAATGTTTGTTACTACAAAAGATGTTGAAAAGCACAGCCCAGTTGCTATCGCCAATTACCTTTGGAAAAACGAGTTTGTTGATGTGATGATAGAATCTGAACAGGACACTATCCCTTTATACCTTACAACATTACTAGAGAAGACTCAACTGGCCAATACATTTTTCTCTGTTATGAAAAGAGTTCCTCTTAATAGCGAATACCCAAATGTCAACCAGGATGTTAATCGAATATTAGAATGGAACCATCCTCGTATTATTGGTTTGCATTACGAAATGGAATTACTGCAAGACAGTTTAAACGAGATTAGCGAAGTAGCTGTGAGTGATTGGGTAAATAGTATTACTCCCCAAGCAAGTAGTGGACAAGTAAGATTAAGTATTGGTATTCCATCTGGTTTAAATGTGAGTTTACTGAATAGGATTTTCGATAAATTCGATTTAGTTTATGTTCATGAATTAGGCGTTCCAAATAGAAATAGAGTAGAGCAGAGTTATGCTTCAGAATTGAATCTTGATAAAAACAGGTTGGTACTTTCTTTAAGGGGAAATGATTTTGTTGACCGAATGCATTTGGAGAATTATATGGCTGATTTATTTGAAAATACAGGTATTACTAATTTTGCATTCTCTGATTATGAAAGTATGATGAGTGTTGATTTTAAAACATTCGAAAAAGGATATGAAATAGACTTGCAACCTGAGGAATTAGTTGCGAGTGTTAGAGCTCAAATTTACCATATAGAAGATAAGGAAGTGATAGCAAAACAAGAATTGCAGTTGAAATCCAAAAGCCAAGTATTAGCTGGTACTGAAGAAGAAAAAACACAAGATAAAAATGAGGCTATCAATTTTTATCGCATACAGATAGCAGCAAGTAAAGTAAAACTTACTGAAAGCAAATTGGAGAAATTCAAAGCTAAAGATATTCGAGAAATAGCAATAAATGGTTATTATAAATACACAATTGGTAGCTATACATCGGAAGATGATGCAACAAAAGCTCTAGACAGATATAGATCTGAATCGGGCAATGTTGGAGCATTTATAGTTACTTATTAAATTAAAACCTAGCCGCATGAAGCCGTTTAAATTTAAAACGAAAGCAACAGTTCTTAAAGGGGTTAAAGAAGAAGCACCTAAAAAAAGAATAAATTGGGATAGAATTATATATTTAATTCTGTTTATCGTCATACTCATTTCAATAATTTACTATGCCATTAGTAAAAGTTTTTATGTGAATGTGTTGGGCCATGTTCACACTGAACAGTTTAGTGTGGGATTTCCTGAAGATGTTTCAGTTTTTGATTATTTTGTTCAAGAACATGATACAGTTGATAAGGGAGATACCTTGTTTTATTATCGCTTGAATCTTTTAGAAGATGATAATGCTAATGCAGCAGTTGCTGCTGTTATTACTAATAACAGTGCTGACTGGTATTTGAAAGAGCGGCTTCAAACCCAGAAAAAGATCAACCTAAGCTATATTGAAATTGGCGATTTTAAAAATAATATCGCAAGAATTGAGAAAGAATTAGAAAAAACCCGAAAAGAAGTTTATCTAGATGTTTATCCTCAAGCAGAATTGAAGAAATCAATTTTGGAGATAGACAAGCTTTATGTGAATATTGAAAAAACAGAGGGTGAAATTACCTATTTGAAGAAATATTTAAGTCTCCTAAATTATTATGAGCAGCAAGCTAAATTGAATCAACCAATTATAAATACTGGTGATGGTGATGTTCTGCTTTGGAATTATTATGAAAGTCCTGTGGATGGTGTAGTAAGCAAGATCTATCAAGATGCGGAGGAGGTTACCTATAAGAAAGATATAGTCATGCTGATCAACGATTTTGAAGAAATTTTTATTCTAGGATATATAGACCAAAAAGACATTAAATATTTTGAACTTGGGGAGTCTTTAACAGTTAACTTTGCAGATGGAGACATGAGTGAAGGAATCATAGATAAATTTTATATAAATACAGAAGAGTTACCGCTAGATTTTGTGGAAGATAAGGCTAGATTTTCAAGAAAAGTAGTGGTTCGTCTGGTACCAGAGAATGAAGAAGTAGCAGATGAGTGGAAAAAACGCCATCTTTATGAAGTACGGATTTCTAAAACCAGATACTTCTAGATGCTTTTTTAAGTATATTTCTATCACTCTCAAATTAATGAATTATGGCTAACGATCAATTTGGAAAAAAGGTACAAACGCAGAGTAATAAAGAAGTTTTCTTTATTTCGGATTTCTCAAATCTGGATATTAAGAAAGTGGTGATTACTGATGTGATTATTTTGGATTACTCGAATAAAGAGGGTTGCAGAGGGTTTTTAAATCAGATACGTTCTTCTTTTGTTGAATCTATTTATTTAACGCCTGTTTTTATCCTGTCCATTAACGAAGATGTTGATTCTTTTACGAAATCTTTGACTGATGGAACAGTTCATAGTCTTCAAGAAGAAGCTTTTATTGGTCCTTTTCAAGCCATTGAGCAGAGAATTAGACAACTACAATCCACAAATAATCAAGATCAAGAGATAAAAATTCTAAATAAAATACTACGTTATTATTATACACGACAAAGTAGAATGAAGCCTATTATTTCTGCTAAATCACACACTGGGTATTCATTTCCATTACTTTCTCTGCATTATCAAAATGTAAATACTGAGGAAAAGTTTTCAATACTCGATAAGTTGGTGAGTAAAGAATTTTTACGACCACGTTACGAAGATTTAGTGCATCTCTGTAATAATTGCTACTCTGGTTTTTTAAATTATAGAGAAGTATGTCCAAAATGTAGTACTTCAGATTTATATACCGAGAATTTGATTCATCACTTTGTCTGTGCAAACGTGGCTCCCGAAAGCGATTTTATCAATGGTGATCAAATGGTTTGCAATAAATGTAATAGGATGCTGCGCCATATTGGAGTTGATTATGACAAGCCAAGTCTAATATATACTTGTAATAATTGTGGACATCATTTTCAAGAATCCGTAATGCAGGCTCTCTGTATGAGTTGTGAGTCTGTTCATAATGTAGATAGTCTTCTCGAAAGAAAGATATATAATTATGAGTTAACAGCTTTAGGTGAAGAATCTGCAATAGGAGGTCTAGTTCCAAGTGAAAAGCAAGATGCTGAAATGGCTGGGTTTATAGGATTCTCAACTTTTAATATCTTTTTAAAATACGAAATTGAGAGAATCAAAAACAGTGGTAAAACTAGTAGTGCAGGTAGTTTGAGTTTAAGAACTCCTGCAGCGCTCAGCAATTCTTTGGGAGTGAAATATAATACGGTTGTTACAGAAGTGGCTGAGTTTATTAAAAATGCAACTTTAGCTACTGATATACTTACTTTCATCAATAGTAATACTTTTTTAATTATTTCTCCTGACAATGATAAATTTCGTTTGGAAAGTTTGTTAAACAATATACGCCATTCTGTTCAGAAGCTGATAGATAGTAATATTGATGAAGCCAATATCATGGTGAAGATTAAAGCTGAAAACATAGACAGTACTAAAAACCATAATGACCTTATAAATAGCTTATTAACTAATAATGGGGCTGGCTGATGATTTATACCTTTTGGGATGAGTTTTTTTGGTATTGGTACTCAAATGGTTTTGAGAAAGTTTTCAATATCTTCTGGTATTTCTTTTTATTGGAAGCACCTCGGTTTTTATTGATGGACTTTGTTGTGCTTTTTGTTTATTTGCGAAAACGCAGTTCCATGAAGGTGGCCAGAGAAAATGCCCGAAGGGAATTTTTAATGGAAAATCCATTAATTTCTGTTATTGCTCCTGGCAAGAATGAAGGTAAGCACATCTACAAGTTAGTGAACTCTCTAAATGAACAGACATATAGAAATATTCAAATTGTAATTGTGGATGATGGCTCCGATGATGATACCTATCTCATTTGTAAAAGTTTATACGAAAATGGGTATATTGATATCTTTTTACGAAATGATGATAGAGGTGGTAAAGCTTCTGCTGCGAATTTGGCACTGCGTTATGCCACTGGTAAATTTATAGTGCATTTAGATGCGGACTCCTCCTTTGATTCTGCTGCAATCGAAAATATAATTCTTCCTTTTTATTTGGATAAAAAAGTAGGAGCGGTAGGAGGAAATATTAAGGTTCGAAATTATAATACCAATATATGTACCTCAGTTCAGGCTATCGAATACCTTCAAACCATTTCTATTGGACGAATGGTTACTTCTTATTTAGGTATCTACAAAATTATCTCTGGTGCTTTTGGTGCCTTTAGAAAAGATATCCTTGATAGAATTGGAGGATGGGATATTGGACCAGGATTGGATGGGGATATTACTGTTAAGATTAGAAAGCTTGGTTATAAGATCGACTTTGAACATACTGCAATTGGCTTAACAAATGTTCCTGAAAAATTCAAAATACTATCCAAGCAAAGACTTAGATGGAATAAATCATTAATCCGTTTTAGGTTGAGGAAGCATAAGGATGTTTTTATGCCAGATGCTCGGTTTAATTTCAGTGATTTCTTTGCACTCTTTGAGAATATCTTTTTTAACCTAATTCTTGATATTGTATGGTTCTTTTATATCATCAATATAATTGTTGTGAATGCAGAGTTTCTGGCTTTCATCATTCCATTGAAAATTATGCTTTATGGTACTGCTAGTTTGCTTCAGTTCTTTGTGGTTTTAATTTTGTCAGAGCGATGGCGACAAGAAATTAAACTGATTGTATTTATTCCATTAATGATGATTTATAATGGATATTATATGAGAATTATTAGAACTATGGCATATATTAAAGAAATATTCTTCCTTTCATCATATAAAGACCCATGGAATCCGAGCAAGTCTTCTCAGAAGGCTCAGGAGTTTGGATTGTAACATTTTCAATAAGCGGTTAATAATTCTAATATCTTACATTTGATTACAGAAACTAATTAAACAATTCTCAATACGGAAGATAGTTACTTAGTGATATATGGAATACTAAAACTCATTTTGGTGCCAATTCCCAACTCAGATTCTAGCCAGATTTCTCCGCCCAATAGTTCTGTGCAAGCCTTTGAAATAGCCAGGCCAAGTCCAGTTCCTCCAAACTCTCGGCCAATGGATGTATCTGCTTGCATAAATCTCTCAAAGATGATTTCTCTTTGTTTTTGATCTATTCCAATTCCTGTATCAGTAACGCTGAAAATGATTTCTTGGTCTATTAACTCATAACATATAGTGATCTTGCCTTTATGGGTAAACTTAATCGAATTGCCTATGATATTGTTTAATATTTGTTCCAATCTATTGGTATCAGTAATCACTAAATCATTTTCATTTGTCAGCCCAAACTGTAGTTCAAGTTTTATGTCTTTGTTTTTTAGTAAATCCAAATCACTTCTAAAAGAGATGTATTTCTCATGAAGTAAAGCATTTAAGTGACATTGGTTATGATTAATTTTTAATTGATTGGCATGAATCTTAGAAATATCTACTATATCGTTAATTAGGTGCAATAGGTGATGAGAGCTTTTGTTGATGATGTTTAGGAATTGGGTTCTCTCGTTTTCATCGGTACTTGGGTCTTTTACAAGTTCAGAAAAACCAAGTATGGCATTCATTGGAGTTCTGATTTCGTGGCTCATATTGGCTAAGAAAGATGATTTTAATTTGTCATTCTCTTCTGCTTTGTTTTTGGCCTCAGTTAACTCATTGGTAATTTTAATATGCTCACTCACATCTCTTGACACCGCAATGGTAACCTTTTCACCGAAGAATTGCCCAGGAGATAGAACTACTTCTTTTGGGAATATGGTTTTGTTTTTTCTTAGTCCCCAAAAACTAATGGTGTTTTGTTCACCATTAAAAGCTTTCTCTATTGCATTTTGTACCATATTCAGGTCATTCATTCCGGGAGCCGATAAAAAGGCAGGTGACTTCCCAATAAAATAGGAGAATTCATAACCATAAGTTTTAATGGCCGAGTCATTAACATATTTGAAATTCCCATCCTCATCTAAAATGTATATCATCTCCGAAATGCTCGCTAATATGTTTCTATAGGTATTATGCGATTCTATTAGTTTGTTTTTATTTGTGACCTCCTCACTGATGTCATGGATAATTTGTAATAAACTTGGTTCTTGATTGGAAATGATGAAACTTTGGTTGATATGTACATTGATCTCCGAGCCATATTTTGTCCTATGTACAAAACTATGTTCTTCCGATTCAATTACAGAAACGCTATTTATTTTTTCATCAAGCTCGGCTTTACTAAGTGTATTAATGTCGTATATTTTCATCTCCATTAATTCCTGCCTATTATATTTGTAGAGTTTTGCAGCAGCATAATTGGCAAAGGTGATGTTTTTTGTAATAGGTTCTATGGCCAACATGGCGGCTGAATTCTGTTCCAGATAATCTCTAAATTGTTTCTCTGAGTAAATTACTTTCTGACGCTCAATGGTCAACTTGTCAATATTCGTTTTTAATTCTATCTCTAAGTTTTTCCTTTCTGTAATATCAAACGCGGAACCAATAGCGGCAGGTTCTCCCATATAATTAATCGGGGAGGCTGCAAATTCCACCCACTTTTCAATTCCAGATTTGGTAATGATTTTAAATTCATAACTATCAGATGGAGAGCTGTTTTCAAGTCGATTAAGACCTCGATTTCTAACCACTTCAATATGCTCAGGAGAGACCAAAAACCAAAATGCTTTGTTCTTAACTTCTGCAAAAGAATAACCCGTAATTTTCTCGAAAGAATGATTAGTGTATAAATACTTGTGGCTATAGATAAATATGGCTGCAGTAGCTGCGTTTGTTAATGCTTTGAAAGTTTGTTCCGATTCTTCTAATCTTGACTTGATCCAATTAGAGTTGGTAATATCTATGGAGCTTACGATTAAACTTTCACTTTTGCTATCGAAATTAGAAAGGTTTGCAGAGGCTTTTATCGTTTTGTACTTGTCTCCAACAGATCTTAATCTATAGATAAATTCAAAAACTTTTCCTGTTTTTCTTAGTTCATCAAACCCTTGATTTATTTTAGTAACATCTTCAGGGTGAATCAGATTTAACCAATCTTCTAATTTATTATTCTCTTTTGTAGATTTCTCAAAAATCTCTTTCATTTCATCATTGAAACGTATGTTGAGTGTTGAAGTATTAATATCAATAATTCCTATTCTATCCATTTGAGTAACAAAAAGCAGTCTGTTTTTAAGTTCCTTTAAGGTGTTTTCTGCATTCTTTCTATCCTGAATATCACGCATGATACTGATATATCCCTTGTTGGTTTTATTTGAAACCATTTCAATGGTTAGAGGTTCTTGGTTTTTCCTATTGATCAGCCTCTCCTTTTTAACATCCTCTCCTTTGTTTACCTTGTGAAAAAGAAGCGGATTTTTTTCTAGTTGATGTTGATCAAATAAGAAGCTAATGTGATGGCCCAATAATTCGGAAGCTTGATAACCTGTCATTTCATAGGCTTTTTGATTGGCCTTTATGATTTCTGCTTGATGATTGCCTATGATGATGCCATCTCCCGCCAAATCAAATAGATCGGTTTCATTAATACTTGAATTGTTTTCAGAGGATTCTAATATTTCTAAGTTATCGATTTGATGGCCAATAATCATCCATTCTGAATGATGACCTGAACATCCCTCAATTTTATTTATTTCAAGTTCAAAATCGTTTTTAGGATGTTTAAGAACAAGTTGAATTGGAATTTCTTTATCAAGTAGAAACTGTTGGATATTCTCAATGAGGATATTGTTTTTATCCGCATTTATTAGTTCTGAAAATGTATATGGATTTAAAAGGTCGGAGCAATTTGGTAGATCGAAAAGCTTACGGAACTTTTGATTATAAGACTTTATAATCATTTCTTGATTTAGAGTGAAGAATAGTATACTCTTTGATTTCTCTAAAGTTCTTTGAAGTTGCTTGTTAGAATTTGGCATTATTAGTATTCTTTGATTAATTTGCAATCATGAAGATACGAAAAAAATCAATAAATACAATTTAGAAAACTAGTGTAAAGACACTTCCTTTGTCTTGAATGGATTTCACAAAAATATTTCCCTTATGCAAATGCATGATTTGTCGGCTTAAGCTTAATCCAATTCCTGAGCCTTCTTTTTTCGATGTAAAGAAAGGCATAAATATTTTGTCCAAAATATCGGGCTTTATACCTTTCCCATTATCCGCCACTTCAATAATAATATGTTCGTTTTTATTGAATCGAGAAGTGAGGATGATTTGCGGATTTTCTTGATATTCAAGAGCATGAAAAGCATTAATGAGGAGGTTTATTAAAACCTGTTCAATCAAATTGGGATCTGCCATGATACCAATGTTTTCAGGTGTAGTTTCTATTTGAATGTCAATATTAGCATTTTTCGTTTTGTGGAGTAGCATAAGCTTGGCTTCAAAGAGTAAGTCTTTTACTACCACTCTTTGGAAGTTAGGCATAGGAATTCGAGTTAAGTCCCGATAAACCTCAACAAAGCCTAATAAACCACTACTTCTGCGGCTTATTGTACTTAAGGCTTGATGCATGCTATCTAAATCATCCTCGTCCATGGCATGGTCAACTCGCTCTGGAAGTAATTCTTGTACTGTAGAAGCCAAAGATGAAATAGGAGTGATGGAATTCATGATCTCATGTGTTAATACTCGTATCAGCTTCTGCCAACTTTCTATCTCTTTCCTCTCTAATTCTGAGTGAATATTCTTTACGCTGACTAATAAATATTCCTCCCCTTTTTTCTTAAATTCTGTAGCCTGAATCGACAATTGCATCAATTCATCTTCTTGGTAGATTTTGATCAGTTTGCTATCATCCTGACGAAGTTGCAGCAGTTTCTCTGGTAAATCTGGATCAATAGATCCCAACTCTTTTATATGTTTTAAATTATTGATTTTGAAGAGCTGTTTTACCGCATTATTATAGATATCGATGGTGCCATCAGTTCGGTAGGTAATAATTCCAATACTGATATGCTGGACAATAGTTTGAAGCTGATTGTGATGTTCTTCTTTTTCGGCTCTAGTTTTTACAAATTGTTGAATAACCTGATTAAAACTCTCATTAAGTTTATTAAAACTTTCTCCCTTATTCTCAGAAACAAAGCTACTGGTGAAATCATTATATTTTACATTATCGAAAAATCGCGTCAGCTTTCTATTGGTTTGTTCTACGTATTTTATCAATAATACCATTTGTATTATCATCACCACAAAACTAATAGTAGAAGTGATGTAATTATGGCTTTCAAAAAGCCAAATAAATAGAAAGGTATTAATAACGATGAATACCAATCGAATAACTACTGAAGTTCGAAAAGTATTAGAGATCATATTTTTCTATTCTTCTGTATAATGAAGCTCGAGTAAGTCCAAGTTCATGTGCTGCCTTAGTAATATTTCCTCCATGCTTGTCAATCACTTTTCTGATCAGGATTTTTTCTGTGTCTTCTAAATTTAAGTTATCCGCATTCAGAAGTGCATTCTTATGAATAGGCTTGCTTAAAAAGAAATCGTGAGCTTGTAGGGTGTTTCCTTCACTCATTATCACTGCTCTTTCAACTGTATGTTGCAATTCTCTTATGTTTCCTGGCCAGCTGTGCTTTTTTAATCTTTTTGCTGCGGCAACACTTAGCCTTTTTGTATCGAGTTTGTATTTTTTACAATACATTTTTAAGAAATGATCTACCAAATCAGGAATATCGTCAGTTCTATCTCTAAGTGGTGGAATTTGAATCTCAACTGTGTTTACTCTGTATAATAAATCTTGACGAAATTTCCCTTCTTCTACCATTTGATATAATGGCATATTTGTGGCACATATTACTCTCACATCAATATCTGTTTCTTTGTGTGAGCCTAACCTGACTACTTTTCGGCTTTGTAATACAGAAAGTAGTTTTGATTGTAAATTATAGGATAGATTTCCGATCTCATCTAGGAAAAGACTTCCCTGATTAGCAGCTTCAAACCTTCCTGCTCTATCTTCCTTCGCATCAGTAAAAGCACCTTTTTTATACCCGAATAATTCACTCTCGAATAAGGTTTCAGTAAGAGCACCTAAATCTACGGTCACAAATACTTCTGATTGGCGCATAGAAGCGCGATGTATGGCTCTAGCTATCATCTCCTTTCCTGTTCCATTTTCGCCCAATAAAAGGATGTTGGCATCTGTTTTAGCCACTTTTTGAACGGTATTTAAAACCTGACGAATTGCTGATGAGTTTCCTATAATTTCACCAAATAAAGAATCGGCATCAGAGATTAATAGTTGTTGTTTATTCTTTAGGTTTTCTAGCTCTTTTTTGGATTCTCTAATTTGAATATTGGCAGTGATTTCCGCCAATAATTTTTTATTATCCCATGGCTTTAATATAAAATTAGTAGCGCCTTCCTTAATACCTTGAACAGCTAATTCAATGTCTCCATATCCTGTGATAAAGATAACTACCGCCGCAGGGTCTATTTCCAAAATCTTATTTAACCACATGAATCCTTCTCTACCACTAGTGGCGTCTTTAGAAAAATTCATATCCAATAAAAATATATCGTAGTTCTCATTCCTCATTAAATCAGGAATGCGTTCAGGGTTGCTTTCTGTGTGGACAATGGTGAAGTGTTGACGTAAAAATAGCTTTGCTGCTAATAGAACATCTCTATCGTCGTCTACTACTAAAAGTTTGGCTTCTGATTTTGTCATACTAATTATTTTGTTCGTAAATGTACAAAAAAATGAACGCCAGCGAACAATATTTATTGTTATATTCTGAATAAATATTCTATGATATTCAGCTAATCAGACTTTTATATCTACTGGCATTACTTTTGAGCAAAATTTCATACTGAATGTTTCATGTTTAATTAATTTATTATCAATTTCTTAAAAATGACTAATTGATTATCTTAGCCAAATGAGACGGTTCAATATTATTAAGACGCCCAAATTATGATAAAGTTACGAAACTTAACAAAAGTCTATAGAAGTAGTGAGGTGGAAACCTTGGCGCTGTTGAATGTGAATTTAGAAGTGAAAAAAGGCGAGTTTGTAGCTATCATGGGACCTTCGGGTTGTGGAAAAACGACTTTATTAAACTTGCTTGGTCTATTGGATGAACCTTCCGATGGAGAGTATGCTTTTATGGAAATCGCTGTAGCAAAGTTGTCCGAGAAGGAGCGCTCAAAAATCAGAAAGCATAATATGGGTTTTGTTTTTCAGAATTATAACTTAATTGAGGAACTTAATGTTTATGAAAATGTAGAGCTTCCATTAATTTATATGGGAGTAAAAACCGAGGAGCGTAAAGAAAGAGTTCACGAGATTTTGGAAAAAATGCAAATTCTTCATCGTAAATTTAATTTTCCAACCCAGTTGAGTGGTGGGCAACAACAACGTGTAGCAGTTGCTAGAGCTGTTGTTGGTAAGCCTAGAATTGTCTTTGCAGATGAGCCAACAGGAAATCTAGATTCAGCTCATGGCGAAGAAGTGATGAGATTATTAGATGAGGTGAACAAGTCTGGTACTACAGTTATTATGGTGACCCATTCCCAAAGAGATGCTTCCTATTCTAATAGGGTTTTGCGTTTGTTCGACGGACAGATTATTAATGAAAACATCCTCCAAAAATTTTCCTAATCATGAGAGAAGTTAAAATTTTGATACCAGATACCGATAACAACGAAAGTGTAGACATTAAAGTGGTTTCCCAAGGAGAAGAGATGGTGACCTACCGTTTAGAGGTTTTTGTGTACCCCAAAGGTGCAACAAAAAGTACAAGGGCAGAGTTTGTAAAAGAAAGCATAGAAAATATAGACCCACAATTTGAAGTATTAGAAGTAGGACTGGAAGGGGAAGTGAAAATTCCTGTGTTGCTGCGAAGAAAAAGACAATAGAGATTAAATTAGGAGAGAATTATACAAGATATGCTGAAAAATATTGTAAAAACTAGTTTTAGGTTTTTAAGCAAGAATAGGGTTTATACATTAATTAATGTATTGGGCCTTGCACTTGGTTTAGCCACTAGTATACTTATATTTTTGTATATCACCGATGAACTAAGCTACGATAAGTTTCATGAAGATTATGAGCATATTTATCGGGTTCAAGAAAAATACGATTGGGGCGATTATACCCAGTTTTGGGCTACATGTGATGGAAATATTGCCTTGCGTATGGCCCATGGGCCAGAGGATGTTTCAACCTGTAGAATCATGAGTTATTATAATCCTCCCTTTCTGTTTGCCAATGCTCGCTCCGCTGAAAATAGTCAGGTGATTTTTGCCGACTCCACTTTCTTCGATGTATTTTCTTTTCCCGTAGTGGAAAGAGTGACAGGGAGCGTTTTGGGTTCTGCCAACCAGATTATGATCTCCGAAAATATAGCCAAGGAATTATATGGAGAGGTTTCTCCTTTAGGTAAACAGATAGAAGCTGATGGTGAACAATTTGAGATTTCCGCCATATTTGAACAGGTTCCAGCCAATTCACATTTAAATTTTGATGTGGTCTTTTCCGTGGAGTTAATGAGAGAGTCTTATGCTAGAATTGATTCATCAGGACCGATGGTATTTTATACCTATGTGCGAACCCATGACTTGAACTCAAAAATACGATTGCAAAAATACCTTCAGGATGATTTGCAGAATGAGATTCAAAAACTCATGGCAAAAAGTGAAGAGACTAAAGAAAAGTTTACCAAATTAAAAGCAGAGATTGCTTTTGTTCCATTAGCAGACATCCATTTGAAAAGCGATGCTGAAAAAGAATATCAGACCAATGGGAATTACGAATATATCCTCATTTATCTTACCATAGCAATATTTATTCTACTTCTGGCCAGTATCAATTATATTAATTTGGCGACCGCTAGTTCTGTAATCAGAGCTCGGGAAATTGGAGTCAGAAAAGTGCTTGGAGCACATCAGAAAAATATTTTCTTCCACTTTATTAGTGAAGCTTTTATATTAGTACTCACTTCAACCATTACGGCTCTAGTAATTGTGGAACTAGGATTCCCTACTTTTAACGCTTTTGTGGGAAAGAGTTTGTCTATTAATATGATTTGGTCATACGAGATTCTTAGTTTTCTTATGGTAACCACCATTTCACTCACCCTCCTTTCAGGGCTTTATCCTAGTTTGTTAATGTCTACATTTAACCCTTTAACAGTATTGTCAAATCGCTTGAATGCGCAAAAAAACAATAAAATTAACTTGATTCTGAGACGGTTTTTAGTGATTTCACAATTTAGTATAGCAGTATTTCTTTCCATTGCATCTATAATCGTAGCTCAACAACTTCGTTTTATTCAGAATCGTGATGTGGGTTTCAATAGGGATAAAGTAGTAGTGGTTCCATTGAGTGGTGATAGTGGTCTCGAACATTTAGTGGACTTGAAGGAGGATTTCTTGAAAATCCCAGGAGTGGTTTCTGTAACTGGAAGTTCCAATGTTCCTGGTGAGCGATTTGGATATTATGGAATAAACATGCCTTCGTTGAATAGCGATAATGATAGTTTGCCAGACGAGAAGAAACATAAGGTATGGTTAGGGGTAAGAATGTTATGTGCCGATCATGATTTCTTAGGTTCTTTTGGGTTTGAGATCAAACAAGGGAGAACTTTTTCTTTTGATGTGTATTCTGACAGCAATGCTTTTATATTGAATGAAGCCGCTGTTAGAAAATACCAAATTGAGGATCCTATAGGAAGAGAAGTGGTGTTTAATTATGCTGTAAAGGAGCCTAAGGTTGGTAAGATTATTGGAGTGGTTAAAGATTTTCATTTCGCTTCATTACACCAAGAGGTTGACCCTTTAATGATACACATATTTCCTCCATTTTATCGCTATGTCATTATAAAAATTGAAAGGCAGCAACATGCCAGTCTTATTTCTGAGGTGGAGCGAAAATGGCATAAACATTTGCCTCGTACTCCATTTAATTATTATTTCCTCGATGATGCTTATGAATCAATGTATCGCTCCGATAATAGGTTAGGTAGGATATTCTATTTCTTCACTTTTATTGCGCTATTTTTAGCAGCTTTAGGATTGTATGGTTTGGTGGCATTTATTTCAGAGCAAAGAAAAGCGGAAATAGGAATTAGAAAAGTTTTGGGCGCCTCCATTGGCCGATTGATGTTCACCATGTCTAAAGAATTTGTGTTATTAATCCTATTCTCTAATGTATTGGCTTGGATTCCAGCTTGGTATTTTATCAATACTTGGCTAGAGGATTTTGCCTTCACTATTGATGTTTCTATTTGGCCATTTATCTCTACTGCCATTATTTCTGTTTTAATAGGTTTATTCACTATCAGCATAAAAACATGGGTCGCTACCAAATCCAATCCGGCAGATATTTTGTAGTGAAAGTTGAGACCTTAAGAAATGATAAGCTTGATTTTGTTTTACTTCGTTCAACAATGCTGATCTTAGCTGGGTTAATCCGTTTCCAACTTCAAACTTCAAGACCGTTGCATAA
This sequence comes from Lentimicrobium sp. S6, assembly GCF_013166635.1. Taxonomy (NCBI): domain Bacteria; kingdom Pseudomonadati; phylum Bacteroidota; class Bacteroidia; order Bacteroidales; family Lentimicrobiaceae; genus Lentimicrobium; species Lentimicrobium sp. S6. The sequence continues at coordinate 49,691 of NZ_JABKBZ010000040.1, forward strand.
CGTAAGGATTCCTTAAATGGACAGTTTTTTTAGCTTTTTATCTATTATTTGTATTTCTAACGTGTTATATACTCTTGTTTTTCGATCATTTCCCCTTTAATTTTTACTATTA